>JAGNDY010000017.1:0-10349 GCA_018003655.1 Candidatus Nanopelagicales bacterium | reverse complement strand
ATAGCTGTAACCGGGTTGCAGGACGTGCTCGGTTGTCAGTTCCACCAGGTGCGGATATCGATCGACAGGCATCCCGGCCATAATCGCCTCGGCAAGCTCGGCGGTCTGTTCACCCGTCTCGAACGGCAGGCTCAATTCTTGTTGCGCGAACCCGTAGATATAGGCGTCGATCAACGAGAACGCGTGCGCCGCCAGTTCGATCGAGAAGCCCCCGTTGCGAAGGGTCCCAATGACAGCATCGTGGTGTCCCAGTGTCGCCGGTCCCGGCGTGGTGCGTGACTGCATCAGTGGGGTCGCCCACGGATGTCTCAACAGCGCCTTGCGTGTCGATAGTGCACGCGCGCGCATTGCCGACTTCCAATCGTCTGCGTCGGAAGGAATTTCTATCTCGGCAAAGACCATGTCGATCATTCCGTCGAGGATGTCCTCTTTGTTAGCGACGTGGTTGTAAAGCGACATCGCCTCAACGTCAAGCGCCTCACCGAGCTTGCGCATGCTTAGCCCCCCGATCCCCTGCTGATCGGCGATTGTGACCGCAGCTTCGAGGACGCGTTCTCGGCTGAGCTTCTTAGTCGGCGGCATGGGGTCCCCCTGAGTTCGGTTGACTTACTTACAACGTAAGTGTACCTTCGCCTTACATCGTAAGTATAGCGGAGGGTAGAGATCGAGCCATGAACGCGACATCTGATGCGACGAAGACAACGAGCACCGAAGTAGCGGCTGGAGGAGCAGGGAGCAGCCAAATGAAGGCGATCACCCGCCACGTTTACGGCCAAGCAGACGCACTGTCGTACGAAGAGATCGATCGACCCACTGTCGGTGCCGATGAGGTTATGGTTCGGATTGAGGCGGCCGGCGTTGATCGCGGTGTGTGGCACCTCATCACAGGCCTGCCCTACCCCGTGCGCCTAGCTGGCTACGGCGTCCGCGCACCGAAGAACCCAGTGATCGGGATGGACCTAGCCGGAGCGGTCGAAGCCGTGGGACGCAACGTGACCACCTTCGCGCCGGGAGATCGGGTTTATGGCAATGCCGATGGGTCCTTCGCCGAATACGCAACGACATCGGCCGACAGGCTGGCAAGGATGCCCGCGAACCTCTCGTTCGAACAGGCGGCCGTCGTTCCTGTCTCAGCTGTGGCTGCGCTGCAGGGTCTGCGCAAGGGCAACGTGAAGGCTGGTCAGAAAGTCCTCATCATCGGTGCATCCGGTGGAGTTGGCACATACGCCGTCCAGATCGCCAAAGCGTGGGGTGCCGAAGTCACCGGGGTGTGCAGCACATCAAAGGTGCACCACGTCAAGGCAATTGGCGCCGATCACGTCATCGACTACACGCAGCAAAAGATCGCTAGCCGAGGCGAGCAATACGATGTGATCATCGACATTGGCGGCAACCGGACCCTTACCGAACTGCGTCGGGCACTCACCCCGGAGGGCACACTCGTGATCGCAGGAGGTGAAACCGACGGCCGCTGGCTTGGTGGTACCGATCGTCAAATTCGAGCGATGCTGCTCTCACCATTCGTTAGCCAGAAGTTGGGCACGTTCATTTGTGCGGTGAACGCCGAAGACCTCAGCGTCATCACCAACTTGATCGAGTCGGGCACCGTGAACCCCGTGGTCGACCAGATCTACCCCCTGTCCCACGCGCCGACCGCGATCGCCGATCTACTTGCCGGCCAAGTCCGCGGCAAACTGGCGATCAGCGTTGGTGACCACGAAAGTCACTCGCGGAACTGAGTCGGCAACGGAAACGGTTGCAGCGGAACAGCGGGATCATCCGCGCTTTCGACGGTGACTGGAAGTTCAGTGCACCAAGCTGCTCTGTTTGGAGTTCCATCGGTGTCAATGGCAAAGCAGTCGACGGGTCCCGCCTACACGCGGTCTCTCCGGACGCGCAACTCGGTTGCGGTGCGGGCGATGAATTGATCAGCGTCAAGCTCCTCGGATTGGACGAGCGCGGCGCGCAAATGTGATGGCGCATCAGCGCGGCGCCGAGAGCGTCGCAATAACTCGCCGTAGGCCAGGCTCGCGCGAGCCCAGTCACACGGTGGGGTGCCCGGCCCAGATCGTCCAACGGGATCCGGTATGCCTGCGCCAGCGGTAAGACTCAAAGCTCGGCTTGTGCCGCCCCCTCTCTCTCAAGGTGCGACAGGGTGCTCTTGGAGGTGCCGGTTGCCTCGGCGACAGTTGCAAGCGTCAGGCTTCGTCGACCGCGCATCTGCTTCAAGTGGTCCCGACAATTTCCAGCGCATTCCCAATACCTGCTCCAGCTGTCACCAAGGTCGTTCACCTCGATTCCCCGCAAATAGCAAGCACTTGGCTCGCATTTGGCTCCTCGGCACGACCACAGCCGCGACCAGCGTCGTCATCGAACTGCCTTGAGCGAGAGCAACGGGACACCTATGTCCCGAAGTCGCGCAAGAAGCCCGTGGAGTTGCGCCTGATCCACGACCGACAAGACGAACGTTGAGGTGCCGTCACAATCGCGAACCATGCGAACGTCGCCCAGCCAGTCCGCCCAGTGGTCATCGAGTTCTCCTTGAACCCTCAGTTCATACGTCACCGCAGCGTCGCTTGTCATCCCGTCAACTCCTGAGGTGCTTGAAGTGCGCGATGGCTCGGCCGCTGAATTCTCGGCTGTCGACGGATGACCCACTCGGCAATCGCGAGGTTGATCACCCAACCCGCCCCCTTCGCGAGGTCGCCTTGCAGAACTCCAACGCCGAATAGCGCTTCGCTGATGCCTCCAGTGAAGGCTTGGGTGCCCGCGGCGATGCCGATCGCGTACGCGCGGATCATCCATGCTCGGTGGGTGGGAATGTCGCGTCGTCGGATAGCTGCCAGCGCGAGCAGCAGACCGATGCCCATCGCCGAGGCAAAGAAGAGGCGCATGCCGTAGAGCAGGTCGCCGGTTCCAGCCTTCTGCGAGTACAGCAGGGTCATCGTCAGCGCCGAGATGACCACGCCAATACCAGCTACAAACGCGACGCGACCGGCGCGTTGGTGCCAGGCAGGGAATCGGCGCCGCACACTCGCCGCGAACTGAACGGCCCCAAGCGGCACGAAGATCGCTGCGCAGACGATGTGCAGCACGACGGGCATTGGAAACCCGCTGAGGCGGCCATCGGTCGCGATCGGCGACGGGCCTCCGGCCAACTGGATAAGACGCAGCGCTCCCGCAATCAGCGGGATCGCACCCAGCGCCACCAGCGCGATGGCGACCGTCCAGTCTCGGGGAGCGCCCGACCTCACCTGTGTCGGGCGCTCCAACTCCTGGGTGGTCATCGGGTAGGAGCGGGTTCGAGGTTCGCCACTGTTGCCTCGACTTCGGCTCCACGGCTGCGCTGGTCCTTCCACAGCGATAGCCCCAACCCGACCAGTGCGACCCCCACTGGGAGTGCGAAGAACCGGTTGAATGCCTCCGGCAGAACGGACAACGCCAGAGTGCTGATGGTGCCAGCGGCTAATAGTGCAGCGGCCCACTTTGCCAGGACCCCTGCCCGGAAGATTGCGATGCCGAAAACGAGCCCGCCGACCATGTAGCCGATGCCGGAGATTGAGAGCACCACTTGCATAAGACCGATGTCTCCCACCGTGGATCCCCCCGCGGCTGCACGCAGGATGTCCGAAACAAATCCGGGATCGGATTCGGTCAATGCTGGCAGGACGAATGCCGCGACCACCTCGACACCCAACATCGCCAGGTAGCCCAGGCTGAAGAGCAGGTAACCGATCAGGCCCATCACCCCGACCTGACGGAACTGGCGCAGATAGATCCCAGTAATGCCGACGAGTGCCAACGCCGTCATCAACAGCTTGGCCGTGCTACGAACTACCCACTCTGAAGTAGTGACCGTATCGAGGTTCATCGCTGGGTGGTTGATCTGAACCAGTACGAAGATTGCCCCGGCTGCTGCTGCGCAAAGGCCGGCAGCCTGGCCGAGTCGTTCAGGCGTGATTTTCATGAAGGGCTCCTCGTGATGTTTCAACTGGCGGACGGTTGTCCGTTCAGATTCACGACGTTAGGAGCCGTCTTGGTGATGCCACATCACCATGTGATGTGACTGATGTGGTGATTGAATCTTCGGGTTTGGCTCAGAGCAAGTCGAGGTGTTCCGCACGAGCAATGGCAGCTCGTCGGGTATTCACGTCGAGCTTGGTGAAGATGCGCTTGGTGTGGGTGCGCAATGTATTAACCGAGATGAATAGTTGCCGGGCGATCTGCGGTCCGGTCAGTTCCGTGGCGAGCATTCTGAGCACATCAAGTTCGCGATCACTGAGCGCGTCACCGCCGGGTGACGCAGCGACCACGATCGATGAAGCGCGCTGCGGTTCCGCCGCAGCGAGTAGAAGCGACGCGAACTCTGCTACCGCCTCACCATTGGCGGAACTCAGCACCGCGCGAAGGAGATCGGTCATGGGCTCACCTTCATCGAGAAACAGGCGACGGTAGCCGACCGGCACCCCCACGGTGATGGCTGCGCGAATGTCGGCGAGTGCGTCGTCGAGATTGGCTGCCGCGTGGTGTGCCATCGCCCGCACGATCGTGGCCTCAACCAGGCTGCTCGTGCGAGCTGGTCCGACCGACTCGATGATCCGGTTGAGGATGGCTAGCGCCCGGTCAATGTGGTCAGCCAATGAATCGGACGCCGTTCGGTGTTCGGCGACCAGCAGCCGGGCGAGTGTCAACTGATTGAACTCGTCAAGGTAGCTGCCTTGGTCTATGTCGTTGGCCCGATGCTGTTCTGCCCATCGTCTGGCTTCTCCGAAGCGGCCTTGGGAAATCCAAACTCTCGCTTGCGCTGCGGGGATGGGACGCACGTCAGGAAAGAAGCCGGGTATGTACCGGTGCTCGGCCTCGTGGAACATTTGATCGGCGCCGTTGAGATCGCCCTCAGCGATAAGTAGCCCCGCCATCGCGGCGTACCACCGGTATCGATTCTCCGGCAGTGACGCAATATCGCCGAGTTCCCGAGCCTCCTTGAGGTGTTGCGAGGCAGCTTCGAGACAGGCCTCCTCGCGCAGCACATCAGCTAGTCCGACATGGAGGTCTCCGGTGATCGAAAGAGCTGGACCCCGGTGTTGGTCAGCGGTCTTGAGGCTTCGCTCATAGATCTGTCGCGCTTCATCCGGGCGACCGAGCGCTAGTGACATGCTTGCCAAGACGACGCTGGCACCAAGTTCGTCTGAGACGTTGTCGGCTGCGTGGAGTTGTTGGACAGCCTCACCAAATGTCTCCACGGCCGTCAGCAGATCCCCCCGTGCCCAGGCTGCTAATCCGAGGAAGCCAGCCGCAGCCCCTCGAGCGAAATGGTCGCGCGGATCGGCCAAGGCTTGTGCTCGCTGCGCGTGCGCGATGCTGTCTTCGGTCTGACCCCGGGCTTGCGCGAGCGACGCACGGTAAACAGCGACGGTTGCGGGAAGCATCCGTAATGTGTTGTCACGTTCCTGAGCAACGTCCGCCAACCGCCCGATGGTGAGCCAGGCGATCGGCGCAGCGTCCGCGCTAAGCCCCGACTCAGCCAAATCTAACCACTCGCCGACACCATCGAGATCGCCCTGAACGAGCCGGGACCAGGCGAAGGCTGTGGCCAGCAGCGGCCTAACTCGGACCACTTCCTCGGGCAGTACCGCCAGCCAGTCCAGGAGTGTTTGATCCTGGCGCCGCTTGCGAAGGTCTGGCAATCCCAATTCGAGGATGTCGGCGGTTCGCTCCGGATCGCCGCTCGCAGAAGCATGCGTGAATGCGTCGGCTAGCATCCCCTGTTCCGCATACCAGCGACTCGCGGCCCGGTGGTGTTCTGCCACTCGTCCAGGTGACTGGGACATAGCCCTCGCGCGAAGCGCATCAGCGAAAAGGTGGTGATAGCGGTACCACTGCCGGCGATCGTCGAGCGGAACGATGAATACGTTGCCTTTGTCGAGAGCCCCGAGTGATTCCGTGCCGCCTGTGCTCCCGGTAAGCGCGTCGCACAGGTCACCTGTCATTTGGTGCAGTACCGACGTGGAGATCAGAAACTCGCGCATCTCTTGAGTCTGGCTGCCGAGTACCTCTTCGACGAGGTAGTCCAGGACGAATCGATGGCTCCCGCTGAACGCATCGACGAACTCATCGACAGCACCCGGGACACCCGTTTTCGTGTGCGCTCGCGCCGACAGCGCTGCCAGTTGCAGACCAGCAGCCCAGCCTTCCGTGCGCGCCTCTAGGGCAGCGACACGCGCAGGTCCGAGGTCGAGGTCCATCACGTCGTTGAAGAACGACTCTGCCTCGTCCTGCGTGAAGCGCAGATCCGCGGCGCGAACCTCCAACAGCTGACCACGAGTGCGGAGGCGTGCAAGAGGAAGCGGCGGGTCAGCCCTAGTCGTGATCGCGATGGTCAGCCTGGGTGGCAGGTTGTCCAGGAGAAACGTCACCGCTTGATGAACCTCAGACGAATCCGCGAGGTGATAGTCGTCCAGCGCCAAGACCGTTCGCCCATCGACTTCGTCGAGGTCATTCAAGAGGCTGGCCAAAATGTCTTCGATCAAGAGGTCACGGGTACTCCCCAGCAGCGCTAAGGCATCGGCCCCCACCCCGTCGGCGACCCGTCCAACGGACTCAATGAGGTCCATCAGGAACCGTCGAACGTCGGAGTCACCACTATCGAGGGAGACCCACGCGACGCTAACCGGTTGATCGTCGGCGATCTTCGTTTCCAGCGCCAGCCACTGGTTCAGCAGGGTCGTTTTCCCGAACCCCGCCGGCGCCGCGATGAGTACGAGCCTCGGCACTGAGCCTGACTTAGACGACAGACCCTCAAGCAACCGGGCGCGGGGAACAAGTTCACGGCGGAGCGCCGGAACTCTTAGCTTGGTTGCCAAGGTCGGCATCCGGTCACGATAGCCGTCAATGCGCAGCCAGGTCGTTGTGCAATTGCTCGAAACCTCAATTGCGCGCAATTCGATGGCTGGGACTACCAAACGCTTCCCCCATCACGATCCTTCGCGAAAGACACCCCGAAGTGAGAGTGCTCCCCCGCCGCGAACGAAGGAGAGTTGATGGAGGGCAATCGAATCTGGTGATCGGGCAACTCGGTTCGCGTCCTCGCCCAGCTTCATCATCAGGGAATCGCCGGCTTCGCCGAGGTGGCCGTCGACCCTGAGGCGTAGTTGGCGGGTGCACTTGGTGTTCATCAGGGATGCGTCACGTTCGTGAGATTGGCCTAAGGCACGGTCCCGGCCCCGTACTTCCGGTTAGGACAAGACTGGCCGTCGAACCGATACGCGCACGACGCGGTGCCGCGAGGGTTGAACCCATGATCACAGTTGAGTCTCTGACCCGGAGGTACGCCGGCTTTACTGCCGTGGACGACGTCTCCTTCACTGCCCACCCCGGCCGCGTGACCGGCTTCCTCGGTCCGAACGGTGCCGGCAAGTCCACCACGATGCGTGTCATGGTGGGTCTGACCGCCCCGACGTCCGGCTCGGCCACCATCGACGGCGTCCGGTTCGCCGACCTCCCCAACCCCTGCCTCAAGGTGGGCGTCCTCCTGGACGCCTCGGCCCAGCACGCCGGCCGCACCGGACGCGAGATCCTCACCATTGCCGCCGACACCATGGGCCTGCCGCGAACCCGGGTCGACGAGATGATCGAGCTGGTGAGTCTGACCCCCACTGAGGCCAAGCGCCGGGTGCGCAACTACTCCCTCGGGATGCGTCAACGCCTCGGCATCGCCACCGCACTCCTCGGAGACCCCCAGGTGCTGATCCTCGACGAGCCCGCCAACGGGCTCGACCCCGCGGGGATCCGGTGGATGCGCGACCTGCTGACGGGCTTCGCTAGCCAGGGCGGCACCGTGTTGCTGTCCTCACACCTGCTCCACGAGATCGAGGTCATCGCCGATGACCTGGTCGTGATCGGCAACGGCAAGATCGTCGCGGCAGGCACGAAGGAAGAGCTGCTGGCTGCTGGCGGGACGCTCGCCAGGTCGGCGTCGCCGCGCGATCTGGCACACGCACTGGAACAGGCCGGGATCCCCAGCACGCTCGCCAGCGACGGCTCGGTCCGCACGGATGCCGATCCCGCTCGTGTGGGGGCCGTAGCCCTGACCGCCGGCATCGCCCTCAACGAGCTCCGGTCCGCCGAGGGAACCGGCCTCGAAGACATGTTCTTGTCGCTAACTGCCGACACCCAACGCGAAGGAGTTGCGGCATGACCGCCACGATTGTCCCCCCGAACACCACCCCCGCCCGTCCGACCGCAGGACCGATTCCGATCACCCGACTCGTCAAGGTCGAGATGCGCAAGATGTTCGACACCCGCTCGGGATTCTGGATGCTCGTCAGCATCGGCGTCCTGTCGGTCATCGCGACCGGGGCGGTCATCATCTTCGCTCCCGACAGCGAGGTCACCTACGAGAACTTCGCGACGGCGATCGGTCTGCCGATGTCGGTGATCTTGCCGATAATCGCGATCCTGGCCGTCACGAGTGAATGGAGCCAGCGCAGTGGGCTCACGACGTTCACGCTCGTGCCGAGCCGTGGACGCGTGATCGGTGCCAAAGCGATCGCGACCGTCCTGGTGGGCGTCGGCTCCGTGGCCCTCGCCCTCGCGGTGGGCGCCCTCGGCAACGTGGCAGGTTCCGCGCTCGCCGGCGTCGACACCGTGTGGGACATTCCGCAGTCCATGGCGCTCCAGATGGTGCTCGGCAACCTGCTCGGCATGGCCATCGGCTTCACCCTTGGGGTCGTGCTGCGCAACTCCGCAGCCGCGATCGTGGGCTACTTCGTCGTCTCACTGGTCATGCCGGGCATCCTCGTCCTCCTGGCGCAGGTGCGCCCGTGGTTCGAGGACCTGCAGCCGTGGATCGACTGGAACAAAACGCAGGTGGCGCTCTTCGAGGGCGCCACGAACACCGGTCAGGAGTGGGCGATGCTCGCCTCAACCATCATGATCTGGATCGTCATTCCCCTGCTGGTCGGGCTACTGTTCCTGCGCCGCTGCGAGGTCAAGTAACTCCACCGCAAATGCCGGCCGGAGGCGGCCGTCCTCTACTCCCCGACCCGGCCGGTCTCGTACCCCCACATCGCAACCTCCACCCGGTTACGGGCGCCGAGCTTGGCCATGAGGCTGCCGATGTGGGTCTTCACCGTGCTGAGGCTGATGTGCAGCTCGGCGGCGATCTCTGCATTGGTGCGACCCCGTGCGATGGTGAGCAGCACCTGCTCCTCGCGTTCGGTGAGCGGGTCGATCGGCTGGGCGGGAGGAGCTGCCCGACCCGTGCGCGCGAACGTCGACAGCAGCCGGCGGGTGATGCTGGGCGAGATGAGCGAGTCACCTCGGGCGGCCGCCCGGATCGCCTCGCCGAGCAACTCGGGTCCGGCGTCCTTGAGCAGGAAGCCGGTGGCGCCGGCCAACAGCGCACCGTGCACGTACTCGTCAAGGTCGAAGGTTGTGATCACGACGACCGCTACCGGGTCCTCGACGTCCGGCCCGGCCAGCAGACGGGTCGCCTCGACCCCGTCGAGGACGGGCATCCGGATGTCCATCAGGCACACGTCAGGACGGAGCTCGCGGGCCAGCCGCACCGCCTCCTGCCCGTCGCGCGCCTCCCCCACGACCTCGATGCCGTCCAGGGTGCCGAGGATCAGCCGCAGTCCGGTTCGGACGAGATCCTGGTCGTCGGCGACCAGCACCCGGATGCTCACGCCGATACCTGCCGCGGCAGTGTCGCGCTGACGGCCCAGCCGCCGTCGGGGCAGGGACCTGCCCGGCACGCGCCACCTAGGAGCAATGCGCGTTCCACCATCCCGGTGATCCCGAACCCCGCTTCGTTGGCATGGTCAGCCGAGCCCGGATCACCGTCGTCGCGGACGACGAGGCTGACCGTCGAAGGATCACCGACGACGCTCACGTCGATCAGGGTAGCGTTGCGGGCATGCCGCAGGGCGTTGGTGACCGACTCCTGCGCGATCCGGAAGACAGCGGCGTCGATCGCAGCCGGGAGGCCGGCAAGGTCACCCGAGACCCTGACCTCCACCCGCGGCCCGGCAGGCAAAGCACCGGACAGCCGCTCGAGGTCGGCAACACCGGGCTGCGGTGCGTAGTCGACGAGCGCCTCGTTGCGCAACACGCGGACCATCGCCCGCATCTCCGCGAGCGTGCGAGACGCCTCCACCTCGATCACCTCCAGCGCCTCGAGCGGCGACGAAGGGTCGGTCGCCGCGAGAGCGCGCCCTGCCTGTGCCTGGATAGCGATGGCAGAGATGTGGTGTGCCACCGTGTCGTGCAGCTCGCGCGCCAAAAGGAGGCGCTCCTGCGACTTCACCTGCTCAAGCCCCCGTTCGCGGGCGGCATGCTGGGAACGC
>JAGNDY010000016.1 GCA_018003655.1 Candidatus Nanopelagicales bacterium | reverse complement strand
TCCACGTCGGCAAACGCATTGGCGAAGTCCTGCGCGATCAGCGTTCGAACCTTCTGCGCTTGGCCGTAGTAGGCGTCGTAATACCCACTGGACAGCGCATAGGTTCCGAGCATGATCCGCCGCTTGACCTCCGCACCGAACCCAGCTTCCCGGGTGGCGGCCATCACCTGTTCGACGTTGGCATCTCCGTCGTCGCCTGCTCGTAGGCCGAACCGCATTCCATCGAAGCGAGCCAGGTTCGAGGACGCCTCACTTGGCAGAATCAAATAGTAGGCAGCCATCGCGTATTCGAAGTGCGGGCAATCGACCTCGGTGACCTCTGCCCCGAGCTCGCGCAGAAGCTCGACTGCCTCATCGAAGCGCTGTTGAACGCCTGCCTGATAGCCCTCACCGCGCAGTTGCTTGACCAGGCCGACTTTGAGTCCGCGAACGTCGGCCTTGCTGGCGGCGGCGACAACCTCGGGAACTGGTAGGTCAAGGCTGGTTGAGTCACGCGGGTCGTGACCGGCGAGGGCCTCGTGCAGCAGCGCTGCGTCGGCGACCGTGCGGGCACATGGTCCCGCTTGATCCAGCGAGGATGCCAGGGCGATCAGGCCGTAGCGGGAGACTCCCCCGTACGTGGGTTTGACGCCCACACTGCCGGTGACGGCGGCTGGCTGACGGATCGATCCGCCAGTGTCGGTGCCGACTGCCAGCGGTGCCTCGTAGGAGGCGACCGCCGCAGCTGATCCACCGCCGGAACCGCCCGGGATCCGGTCAAGGTCCCAGGGATTGTGGGTGGGGCCGTAACCGGAGTGCTCGGTGGACGACCCCATCGCGAACTCGTCCATGTTGGTCTTGCCAAGAATGACGCAATCGGCCGCGCGCAGCCGCGCCACCACGGTCGCGTCGTACGGCGGCTTCCAGCCCGCCAGGATCCGGGAGCCCGCCGTGGTCGGCACGTCCTGCTGGGCGAAGACATCCTTGAGCGCGACCGGAACCCCGGCCAGTGGTCCGAGGGTCTGTCCCGCAGCGATCTTGGCGTCGACGGCACAGGCCTGTTCGCGGGCACCCTCGTAGTCCACATGCAGGAATGCATGGAGTTTCCCGTCAATGGCATCGATGCGGGCGAGGTGCTCGTTTGTCACCTGCAGCGCGGTGACCTCGCCCGCAGCAATCGCGCGAGCAATCTCCACCGCAGACAGCCGATACAGGTGTTGCCCGGTCTGTGCCGTCGTCACGTCACTCACCGTCCAGGATGCGGGGCACACGGAATCGCTCGTCTTCGACTGCGGGCGCACCGGACAGGGCCTGATCTTTGCTCAGGGTGACGGCGACCTCATCCACCCGCCACACGTTGACCAGTGACTGGGGGTGCGACATCGGCACGACGTCATCGGCAGCGACTGTGGATACCTGCTGCACCGAGTGCAGGATCTGATCGAGTTGACCTGCGTAGAGAACCACCTCGTCCTCCGAGAGCTGCAATCGGGCCAATCTGGCCAAGTGCGCCACCTGCTCAGCTGTCAGGGAAGTCTCTTCAGTCATGCGGGCATCCTATGAAGGTCGCGCCGGGCACCAACGCGGGGCGTGCAGATGCCCCAGCGGTCAGACTCAAGCGTGGGTGTCGGCCCACATCGTCAGCACCATCTGGGCCACCTTCTCCGGGGCTTCAAGCTGGGCAACGTGACCCATCTCGGGAAGGGTGACAACCCGACCGTTGTGGAAGGACCGAGCGGCCCGATCAGCGAGGCGTGAGTCAACCAACTTGTCGTGGGTTCCGAAGATCGCCAGCGTGGGACATTCCACACGCTCAGCCAGTGGCCACAGGTATCCGGGTCGGCCCGGGATGTAGGCGTCAACCAGGCCTCGGGCCGACTGCCGCAGTGCCACTGCCGAGACTCCGGTGCGCAAACGCCAGGCAGTCTCCTCGATCTGCTCGTCGCGGCGAGCGGCCGAGACCAGGCTGGGGTCCGCGTAGCAGGCCTCGTGCATCCGATCGACTGCGCGCTCGGGGTCACCTGTGCGCAGAACACGTCGGGCCACATCGCGAAGCAGCGGCGTTGACTGCAAGATGATCGGCGCGACGCTGAGTTTGGGTCGTAGGTCAGGCAAGGCCGGGGACACCAAGGTCAACGTCCGAACCAAGTCGGGTCGCAGCGCAGCGATCCGGGTCGCGATCGCGCCACCCATCGAATTGCCGAACAAGTCAACAGGGCCGACACAGCGGTCTTCGATCAATCGCACGACGACTTGGGCGTGCGCGGGAAGGGAATAGTCGCCATCTTTCGGTGGACTCGACTTGCCAAATCCCGGCAGATCGGGGGCGATTCCACCGGCCACTGGCGCGAGCAGATGCATCAAGTCCGTCCAATTGCGCGCCGCCCCTCCCAGACCGTGGACGTAGACAGCGTGACGCACTCCGGGCTGGCCGAAGTTGGGCGTGGACCGAAGGAGCACCTCGCGCTGGCCCGCCTCGACGATCCGGCCCGGGAAGGTCTCCACCGGTGGCTCGCCTCGACCCGGCAGCACGTGCGGCACGGTCCGGTAGGTAGCCAGGAGATCTTCGATTTGTTGTTCGGTATCGCTAGCGGTTGACATTCCTGCCGGAGTGGAATCGGACTGTTGCACCGACGGGTCACGGCCGGACATTCGCTTGGCGCTCTTTGGGGTGCGGTGCGTTGCGGTCACTGAAGCCATGCGAGTCATCCTGACAGCCACTGGCCTGCGCATCGAGGTCGGCCACGCCGGTTCGCGGGTAGTACGGCCCTATCCGAGCCGACTGCACCTATTGCGGGTGCTCTGGCAAGGCCGCTGGGCCTTCGTCAATGAGGCGTCGGAGTCCAGCCACATCCAGGATCGGGACTCCGAGGGACTGCGCTTTGTCGAACTTGGAACCAGGGCTGTCGCCGGCAATAAGCGCAGTGGTCTTCTTCGAGACCGACCCAGTGACTTTGGCACCCAGCTCGGCTAGTTGAGCCGTCGCCTCGTCTCGGGTGATGCCCGCCAGAGTGCCGGTAATCACCACGGTCACGCCGGCAAGCGGTAGCGGACCCGAGGAGGTGCGCTCTTCGGCGAGGCGAACCCCGGCTTGGCCCCACTTCTCGAGCACAGCACGGTGCCAGTCTTCGCCGAACCATTCGACCACTGCCTCAGCGATGATCGGGCCGACACCTTCGGCGCTCGCCAACTGGTCGGCAGTTGCGGTTGCGATCGCGTCGATACTTCCGAACTCGCGGGCAAGCGCCTGCGCTGCTGTCGGTCCGACGTGGCGAATCGACAGGGCGACCAGCACCCGCCACAGCGGGCGCCGTCTTGCCGCCGCAAGCTCGGAAAGCAGCGTCCGCGCGTGCTCAGACAGTTGCGCGCCCTGCTCGCCGTGCTCGGGAGCGCGCGTGAAGAAGGTACTGCGCAACAGGTCCGGAGCCGTGAGACCAAACAGGTCCCCTTCATCCTCGACCAAGTGATCTTGCAGCAGCGCCTGCGCTGCCTTCCAGCCCAGCCCCTCAATGTCCATCGACCCGCGGGTTCCCACATGGAAGAGTCGCTCCCGCAATTGCGCTGGGCACGACCGGTGGTTCGGGCATCGGATGTCGACGTCGCCCTCCTTGGCGGGTGCCAGCAAGGTGCCACAGACCGGGCAATGGGTGGGCATGACAAACGCGCGTTGGCTGCCGTCGCGGTCTTCGACGACGGGGCCGAGGACCTCCGGGATGATCTCACCCGCCTTCCGGAGGAAAACGGTGTCACCGATGAGGACGCCCTTGCGGACCACCTCCGCGGCGTTGTGCAGGGTCGCCATAGACACGGTCGTGCCGGACACCTGCACCGGCTCCATCACGGCAAACGGAGTGACCCGACCGGTCCGCCCGACGTTCACCTGAATGTCCAGCAGTCTGGTGCGCACTACCTCTGGGGCGTACTTGTAGGCGATGGCCCATCGGGGCGCACGCGATGTGAATCCGAGGCGGGCCTGCAGGTCGAAAGCATCGACCTTGACGACCACCCCGTCGATCTCATGGCTGACCTCGTGACGGTTCTCGCCGTAGTAGTCGATGTAGGACTGCACCTCAGCGAGTTCCCGGTGAACCGTCACGCGGTCGGAGACCGGCAGCCCCCAGCCAGCAAGCGCCGCATATGCCTTGGATTGGTGGGTGGGTTCAAATCCCTTCCGGGCGCCTACCCCGTGCACGACCAGTCGCAACGCTGCCAGTGCGCGCGTGGCTCGATCCAAATCTGCCTGGAGTCGGTCGACACGCAGTTGGGCTCGGCTTGACACGCCCGGGTTGCTGGCCTGCTCCAGCGCTTTCACAGCATTGGCGAGCTCGCGCTCGCGTTTGTCGACCCGTTGGCGCAGAGTCCCCGCGCCCGCGTTGCGGGGGTTGGCGAACGGCGATCGGCCAAGCTCCAGCATCTGATCGTTGATCTTGCTGAACTCGGCTACCGGAAAGTAGACCTCGCCGCGGACCTCAAGCAGTTCGGGAATCGGCAGCGAGTCAGCGCCGGCCACCAGTTCGGTCGGGATCGCCGGTAGGAACCGGACGTTGGCGGTCACGTCCTCACCTGTTCGTCCATCGCCGCGAGTCGCCAACGATTGCAACCGGCCGCGGCGATAGACCAAATCGACGGCAAGCCCATCGACTTTCAGCTCGCACAACAACGCAGGCAGCTCGGTCAGTTCCTTGACGATGCGGTCGGTCCAAGCCGTCAACTCCGCCATCCCGAACGCGTTGTCCAGACTCATCATCGGTTCCAGATGTTCGACCGGATCAAACATCTCCGATCGAGCACCACCCACGGTCTGGGTGGGCGAGTCACCGGTAACCAGCATGGGGAACGCGGTTTCCAGATCAACCAATTCGCGATAGAGAGCGTCATACTCGCCGTCATCGATGGTGGGAGCATCGCGCTGGTAGTAGCGGATCCGAGCGTCGTTGATCCCATCGACGAGTTCTTGCCAACGGTTCCTGTCCGGCTTGGTCGGGTTGCTCAACGCCCTTGCCTTTCTGCGGTCTGCGCATCGTCATCGCGTAGTGCACGTCCAGCGGCTACCAGTGCTTTGGAAATCGGCCGAGTCGCCGCCAACGAGGCAACCCCGGCCAGGCCACAACTTGGCGAGAGCAGCAGCCGCCCACTGGCCTCACCGTATGACACCGACAGCCGGCTGAGAACGGTCAACAGTGGTCGAAGCACAGCAGCTGGTGTGAGGTTGTCGGGCCGACCCATCGGATCAACAACACCTGCCATGAGCAACGCGTCGGAATCCAGTAGGTTTCCAAATTCCTCGTCGCTGGCCTCGCCGCGGTCACTGGTCAGGTCAATCGAGACGATCTGCGCACCGGTCTGGCGGATCAGGTCGATTGGGGCATCGCGGCCACAGCAATGGATCGCCGTTGAGGCCGGGGTGAGCATGACGCTGGCGAGCAGCTCGCTGAGGACTGCCCTGGCTGCTGGCTCGGGGACGGGCGGGCACGCACCCCACCCGCTCTGGGTTCGAATGCGGCCAGCGAGAACAGCGGGCAATGATGGCTCATCGAACTGAATGACGATCTGCGCACCGGGCAACCGTTGGCGAATATCGTCGATGTGCAGCGACGCTGCCTGTGCAGACGCTGCAGCCAGGTCACGAACGGCGCCCTGGTCGAAGACGAGCGCCTCGCCGTTCTTCCCCTCGACGGCAGCGGCCAAGGTCCAGGGCCCAACGAGTTGGACCTTGAAGGGTCCCGAGTAGGTGTCCCAGTGGGATTGCGTCGCGTCTAGGTCCTCGCCGAGCCAGGCCAGCCCACGCCTCATGGTTGCGGGCAACTGCGCCGAGGTTTGCGAAGCGAGCCGCCACCCCGTCGTGGTGGTCGTGGCCGCGAACTCAGGACTAACAGTGCCGGCCAGCAATGCCAGCGCGCGGCCGATCATGTCCGCGCCTGGCCCCCGCGCCGGCAACTCGGCGAGCACAGGCAATTCGGGGAACTCACCGCGAATGACCGCTGCGGTCTCCCACGGATCCACGCCAGGGAACGAACCTACGGCCGTCGAGGCTGCGGGTTTCACGGTCATCGGTGACATTGAGCCACCAACTCGTCAGACATGCCCACGCGGACCACCCAACCACGGTAGTCCGCGACTAACCTCAGTGGTTGTGTCCAAGGGTGTGGAAATCGCGGGCGTGTTGATCACGCTGCCAACATGGGCGCCCTACGTCGCCGTCGCGGTCTCTGGCCTGGCGGGAGCGGTCGACGCCGCCAAACGTGGCTTCGATGTCATTGGCATTTTGAGCATCGCCATTGTTTCCGGGGTGGGCGGTCTGCTCCTGCGCGACATCGTGCTCCAAGACGGCACGCCAGTCGTCCTCACCAAGCCGGGGTTCCTGGCGACCGCTGGGGCGGTGGCAGTCTTTGGGTTCTTCTTTGCGGGCCTGATTTCACGTGTCAACGGAGCGCTCGTGGTTTTGGAGGGCCTGGCAATCGGCTTTCTGTGCACAGTCGGCGCAACTCCGGCGCTCAAGCTTGGTTTGGGTTACTCATCGGCTGTGCTCACCGGTGTCGTGACTGCGGTCGGAGGAATCGTGCTGCGCGACATCCTTTCCGGCACAGCCCCTCGGATTGTGCGACCGGGGTCGTTCGTCGCGATCGCGGCACTTGCCTCGACCTCTGTCTTTGTCGCGCTCCTCGCAATCAAGACCAACATCGTGCTGGCCCAGTTCATCGCCATGGCCGTCGCCCTCGGATTGCGCATCGGCGCCCACTGGCTGGGGTGGGGAACGCGACCAGCCAACGAGCTTGCCGATTCCGTCTGGGGCTTTTGGTACCGAGGCAAGCGCAAAGTCACCGACCTCACGGTCAAGCCGGGCGACAAAAGCTTCAGTGATTCGGATCAACGATCGTCATGAGCAATTCGCTGGCAGTTCCGGGCTTCCTCGATGCCATCGCCATCCTCTTCGGGGCTCTGACCGGTGCGATGGCCGCAACCAGACGAGGCCTGGACTGGTTCGGCGTGCTGATCGTCGCTTTTTGCACGGGCGTTGGCGGCGGCATCATTCGCGACATTCTGTTGCAGAACGGCGTGCCCGCCCTGCTCAGCAATCCGCGCTACCAGTTGTACGCGACGATCGGAGCCATCGTCGGTTTGTTCTTCGCCAAGGGGGCGGCCCGATTTCAGCCCGTCTACGTCGGTGTCGACACGCTCATGATCGGGGTCTGGGTACTGCTCGGCGCCAGCAAGGCTCAGCAACTCGGAATCCCAACGATCGGGATCATCTTCGTGGGAACCGTCTCAGCTATCGGTGGTGCTGTGCTGCGTGACGTCCTGGTCCACGAGAAGCCGGACATGTTGCAGCCCGGTCATCTGTACGCGGCCGCCGCTCTCGCCGCCGCAGTCACGTACACCGCACTGAGTGCTTGGTCTGTGCCGGTGGGGATTGCTCAGCTCAGTGCGATCGCGATGGCGGCCGGACTCCGAACCATCTCGGTCAGGTTCGACATCGTCACGCCGTCGCCCTACGACGTCAGCACCAAGGTGTTGCAGGCGGTGCACTTGGAGACGCGCTACTGAACTCGTTGCGCTGGAAGCGGGTGTGACGGTGTGGCGCTAGTCGTCAAGCAACCGGTTGCCGCGTCCGCCTCGTGGCCGAGATGGTGACCGACCCGACGACTCTGGTGCCGTCATAGATCACCAACGCCTGGCCTGCGGCCACACCCCGCAGCGGCTCCGCCAAGGTCACAGTGACGGATCCCTCGGGTTCAACTGCGGTGATCGTCGCGGGAACTTCTTCTCCGTGTGCTCGAATTTGCACCCCACAGTCGGAACCAAGGTCAATCGGCTCGTTGGCCCACCGCGCCTTGATTCCGGTGATCACATCGACTTCCAGCAGCGTGGGTGGGCCGACCATCACCGTACGACTGCGGGGATCGACACCGACCACATAGCGGGCGCCACCGTCGGCTGCCGGAGTGGTGATACCCAAGCCCTTGCGCTGCCCGATCGTGTAGCCGAAGGCACCATCGTGCTGCCCGAGCACGTCGCCAGACTCGACGTCGACGATGTCGCCGGGTGAGGAACCCAGCCGACTGCGCAGCCATCCGGCGGTGTCACCGTCGGGGATGAAGCAGATGTCGTGGCTGTCCGGTTTGTTGGCGACGAGCAGTCCACGGGCGGCGGCCTCGTCGCGAACGTCGGACTTCAGCGAGTCTCCCAGTGGGAACATCGACGCAGCGATCTGCTCCCCGGTGAGTACACCGAGCACGTAGGACTGATCCTTGCCGGGGTCGATCGCCCGGTGAAGCTCCGCGCGTCCGCCAATGTCGACGACCTGCGCGTAGTGGCCGGTACACACTGCATCGAAGCCCAGGCCCAACGCCCGATCAAGAACCGCGGCGAACTTGATTCGTTCGTTGCAGCGCATACACGGGTTGGGGGTGCGACCCGCAGAGTACTCAGCCACAAAGTCGTCGATCACATCCTCGGAGAACTCCGCTGCCATGTCCCATACGTAGAACGGGATCCCCAGCGCGTCGGCGGCCCTGCGCGCGTCTCTGGCGTCGGACAGGGTGCAACAGCCGCGGGCCTTCTCCGCCGTTTGCGCCGGGTTCATCGACAACGCCAGGTGAACTCCGACGACGTCGTGACCCGCGTCGACTGCCCGCGCGGCGGCAACCGCAGAGTCAACTCCGCCGGACATCGCTGCGACGACACGCAACCGCGACGCGTTCATCGCGCAACTGCCCGGGCGGCGGCTCGGGCGCGGGATTTCCCGACCGCGTTCTGCGCTCGCGCGACGGCATCGGGTAGCGCCGCGACGGCTGCATCCACGTCGGCATCTGTTGAGTTCCAGCCCAGGCTCAACCGAAGCGAACCTCGAGCAACCGGCTCCGAGACACCCATGGCCAACAGGACGTGGCTGGGCCTGGGGACACCAGCCGTGCAGGCGCTGCCAGCCGAACACTCGACACCGGCGGCATCAAGGAGCATCAGCAGCGCATCGGCTTCGCAGTCAGGAAACGACACGTTGGCGATCCCCGGCAGAACCTCGCTCGCAGTTGGGTTGACGGTGACCCCAGGGACCGCCGCTTGGATGTCCGCGACGAGTCGCTTCCGCAATGCCGAAATGTGGCGACTCGCCTCGTCGCGCACGACACAGGATTGCTCGTAGGCAGCCGCCAGCGCGGCGATCGAAGCGGTCGCCAGAGTGCCCGATCGGACGTCCACCTCTTGGCCACCGCCGTGCAGCAGCGGCTCAAGTCTGGGTCCGGAAACCACGAGGGCGCCCACGCCGATCGGGGCCCCGAACTTGTGGCCGGAGATGCTCACGGCTGCTGGCGGAATCTGCCAGCCATCCGACGTCGACAACCAGCCGATCGCCTGAACCGCATCGGTGTGCAGGGGCACGCGCGCCTCGGCACAGAGGCGAGCAATGTGGGCGAGCGGTTGAATGGCGCCAGTCTCGTTGTTTGCCCACATGACGCTCACCAACGCGAGGCTGTCGCGGTGCCGGGCGAGCAGTTGTTCGAACGCCTCCAGGTCAACGACACCGGTCCGGTCAACCGGGATCAGCACCAGCTCAGCTTGCTCATGGTGAACGAGCCATTGCGCCGGATCAAGCACCGCGTGGTGCTCGATCGCCGACACCAAGACGACCCGTCTCGTCGGATCTGCGGCCCGCGCCGACCAGTAGAGGCCCTTGAGGGCGAGGTTGTCGGACTCGGTGCCCCCTGAGGTGAAGATGACGTCGCTGGGACGAACATTCAGGTGCCCGGCGATGGTCTCCCTGGATTCCTCCACCACCCGGCGAGCGCGTCGCCCGGACGTGTGCAGGCTTGACGCGTTTCCAGTCTGATCAAGCTGCGCAAGCATCGCCGCCCGGGCGGCCGGGCGAACCGGGGTGGTCGCAGCATGATCAAGGAATGCCGTGGCACGCGCTGATCCCGGGGAGTTCGCCACGCAGTCGATTCTAAGGTGACATCGCCGATCAGCCTCGGCCGAGTGTCGTCAGAGCACGCGACTGTAGTCAGCTTGCAGCGCAGCGGCGATGAATTCAGCAGGCTCCCGCGCGCCAGCGTGGGTCCAATGAATGCCGTCCGGAACCCGCTGGACAGGCAACGAGCCCGTGTGAAAACCGTGCTAACGGGGTTGACGGACACCCATGAGCACGGTTTTCACACGGGCTCGTTACTAATACAAAAGCTAGCGGTGACTAGCCCTTGCGCTTGGCAACTTCCTCGGTGAGTTGCGGCACAACGGCGAACAAATCGCCCACCACTCCGTAGTCGGCCAACTCGAAGATCGGCGCTTCGGGGTCCTTGTTGACCACGACGATCGTCTTAGAGGTCTGCATGCCAGCGCGGTGCTGGATCGCACCGGAGATGCCATTGGCGATGTAGAGCTGCGGAGAGACCGTCTTGCCGGTCTGGCCCACCTGGTACTGGTGGGGGTACCAACCAGCGTCCGTCGCCGCGCGCGAGGCACCGACGGCGCCGCCGAGGGAATCGGCCAGCTTCTCGATGACCTCGAAGCCTTCCGGTCCGGCCACGCCGCGGCCGCCGGAAACCACAACTGCCGCCTCAGCGAGTTCCGGGCGAGCGCCCTTCTGCTCGGCAACGCGGTTGGTGGTGCTGGCCTTGGTGGCGGCCTCGGACAGCGCGACAGTCACATCGGAGCGAGTACCCGCAGCAGCAGCAGCCTCGGGCGCAGTGCTGTTGGGTCGCACAGTGATGATCGGGGTTCCGCTGCCAACCTTGGCCTTGACGATGACACCGCCACCGAAGATCGACTGGGTGGCCGTCAGGTCGGCGTCGATTCCGACAGCGTCGGTGATGACACCGCTGTTGAGAGCAACAGCGAGTCGGCCAGCGGCCTCTTTGCCATCAGCACTCGAAGGGATCAACACTGCGGCTGGGGACTTGTCGGCCACCAACTGCCCAAGCACCTCGGCAATGGGTGCTACCGGGTGTGCTGTCAGTTCAGCCGCGTCAGCGACATAGACGTTGACCGCGCCGTACTCAGCCAGCGTTGGCAGTGCCGTGTCGGCACCGTCGCCGATGAACACAGCGGAGGGCTCACCGAGCGTGCGCGCCAGCGTCAGCAGTTCGAGCGTGACCTTCTTGACAGTTCCGTCGACGTGGTCGACAAGTACGAGGACTTCAGCCATGACTCACGGACTCCTTAGATGAACTTCTGCGAGGACAGGAAATCGGCGATCTTGACGCCGCCGTCACCCTCATCGGTGACAACGACACCAGCAGCGCGGGGAGGCGCTGCGGCGAACTCAACGACCTCGGAGGCGGACCCGGCGAGCCCGACGGCTGCGGCGTCGACACCGATGTCTGCGAGTGCGAGTGTCTCGACCGGCTTCTTCTTGGCAGCCATGATGCCCTTGAAGGATGGGTAGCGAGGCTCATTGATCTTCTCAACGACGGAAACCACCGCAGGGGTGGCACCGCTGACCTCGTCGTAGCCAGCTTCGGTCTGACGGTTGATCTTGACATCGCTGCCGCTGATCTCCACCTTGTTGGCGAACGTCAGTTGGGCAACCCCAAGTCGAGCGGCAACCATGGCTGGCACCACGCTCATGCGGGCGTCGGTTGATTCGGAACCGAAGATCACCAAGTCGAACTCGCGACCCTCAATGACCTTCGCGAGTGCCAGTGATGTGCCGAGCGCATCGGACCCGTGCAGCGACTCGTCCTGCAGATGAATCGCCGAGTCGGCGCCCATGCTCAAGGCTTTGCGGACGGTCTCGGTGGCCTTCTCAGGTCCCATGGTGATGACGACGACTTCGCCGCTGTTGGCCTCTGCGATCTGCAGCGCCTCTTCCACCGCGTACTCATCGAGCTCGTTCATGACACCGTCGACGGACGCGCGGTCGAGCGTTTTGTCGCTGTCACTGAGCTTCTTCTCTGCCCAGGTATCTGGGACCTGCTTAACGCAGACTGCGATCTTCATAGTCGAGACTCGACCTCCAATTGGGGCTCTGCTGTGTGGCAGAGGGGGTCACTGCAAACAACTTCCCGTCCGATGTTACCGGTTGGTAATAACGCGCGTTAACGGCCCCCCACACGGTCACGCCCTGCGGCATCTATCGTCGTGATGTGGGAGTTGTGACCGATTCGCAGCGTTCGTTGCCGCTGACAGGTGAGCGAACCGTCCCCGGTATTCCGGCGGAGAACTACTGGTTCCGCCGCCATGAAGTGGCTTACGAGTGGGTCATTGAGTCATTCTCTGACGACCTGGCCGGCCAACTCGTCCTCGATGCCGGTTGCGGCGAGGGCTATGGCACAGCCCTACTGGCACAGGCCGGTGCGCAGGCGCTGGGGCTGGAACTCGACCAGTCAGCCGTGACCCACGCACACAACCACTACCGCGGCAGCCTCACTGCCTGTCAGGCCAACCTGGACACCTTCCCGGTTCGCGAGGCAAGCACGTCGGCGATGGTCAGCATGCAGGTCATCGAACACTTGTGGGACCTGCCCGGCTTCCTGCGCGAGGCTCTGCGGGTGCTGACTCCCGGTGGCCTCTGTGTGCTGTCCACCCCGAATCGATTGACTTTCTCGCCCGGATTGGCCCGTGGCGCAAAGCCCACCAACCCCTTCCACGTCGAGGAGTTCGACGCCGATCAACTCCAGTACTTGCTGCGCCGCACGGGCTTCGCCGAAGTCAAAGTGTCTGGCCTGAACCACGGTGCTGCATTGCAGGAGTGGGAAGCGCGCCACGGCGACATGGTCGCGGCGCAGATCGCGGCCGCCGTTAGTGGCGACGTGCTCTTGACCGATCACCCGGAGCTCGCGGCGGCGGTCGCCTCGATCACGACGGCCGACTTCCGCATCCAAACAGAACAATTGGCGGATTGTGCTGACTTGATAGTGGTCGCGCGCAAGCCAAAGCAGGGGCAGGCGTGACCGAATCCGCAACCGACGAGGTCGGCACATTCTGTCTCGTGCTGCACTCGCACCTGCCGTGGCTGGCCCACCACGGGTCGTGGCCGGTGGGCGAGGAGTGGCTCTACCAATCCTGGGCGACGTCCTATCTGCCGGTGTTCGAGGTTCTCAACCGATTGGCCGAGGAAGGCCGCCAGAACCTCGTGACGCTTGGCATGACGCCGGTACTGGCTGCCCAACTTGACGACCCCTACTGTCTGGCGAACTTCCACACGTGGCTCGGCTTCTGGCATGAGCGGGCGCATCAACTGGCGACCGACCCAAACGGGCAACTACGCGAGGTCGCCGGTCACGAGGCGGCGCTCGCGCGGCGAGCAAACGGCTTGTTCGAGACTCACTGGCGCAACGGCGGGTCCGCAGTCCTGCGGCCGCTGTTGGACGGCAACGCCGTGCAGCTACTTGGCGGTCCAGCAACGCATCCGTTCCAGCCGCTGCTCGATGACGAGGTGGCGGCGTTCGCGCTGGACGCTGGGCTGGCCGATGCCAAGTCGCGAGTGGGTCAGGCTCCCCAGGGCATCTGGGCGCCGGAGTGTGGCTATCGACCGGGGCTGGAAGCTACCTACGCGGCAGCCGGGGTCGGGCACTTCATGGTTGACGGCCCAACGTTGCTGCACGTCGGGCGCTCCACCGCCGACGCATGGACGGTTGGTGACTCAGACGTGGTGGCCTTCGGTCGGGACTTGGAGGTGACCTACCGAGTCTGGTCGCCGCGCCGCGGCTATCCAGGCGGGCCCTGGTATCGGGACTTCCACACCTTCCACCACGAGACGGGTATCAGGCACGCTCGCGTCACCTCGACTTCCACGCATTCGGATGACAAGCAGCACTATGACCCTGACCGGGTACAAGCGGCCGTTGCGGCCGATGCGGCCGACTTTGTGCAGGTGGTTCGACAACGGTTGGCGGACCTGCGTGAACAGCGCGACGGTAAGACCGGCCTAGTCGTCGCTGCTTACGACACCGAACTCTTCGGTCACTGGTGGCACGAGGGGCCGCAGTGGCTCGAACAGGTGCTGCGACTCCTGCCTGCTGCCGGCGTTCGGGTCACGACCTTGGCCGACGCGATCAATCGGGGAGCAGTGGCTGGCAAGGCCGACCCGCAGAACTCATCCTGGGGTTCCAACAAGGATTGGTCGGTGTGGGCTGGCGATGCCGTCGCCAGTTTCGTCACCGACAACGATGCCCTGCAGCGTCGCTGGCGCAAACTCACCGGCGATCTGCTCGGCTCGGCCGGTGACTTTTCCACGCGTGACCCAGCGTTGGATCAACTGGCGCGTACGGCGCTGCTTGCACTTTCCAGTGACTGGGCCTTCATGGTGACCAAAGACTCTGCTGCCGGGTACGCAAGTGACCGACACCGTGCCCACCATGCCGATTTCCACCGCCTCGCCAGCGCGCTCGAACACTGCCTGGATGGTGACGCCGGGGCACGTCAGACCGCCCTCGACATCGCCAGCCCCCTGAGACTCAGCGATGGCCCCTTCGGCCAACTCGACGGCCGACTACTGCACTCGGCGAGCTGACCAGCGGCATGCGAATTCTGCACATCTCGTGGGAGTACCCACCGCTGGTTTACGGCGGATTGGGCCGCCACGTCCATGCCCTTGCCGAGGCACAAGCTGGGCAAGGGCACGAGGTGACAGTGCTGACCCAGCAGGGTCCCGGCGCCAAATCGCGCGAACGGATGGCAGGAGTCGACGTACTCCGGGTGACACCACCGACGCCGGAGGTTCCTCGCGACCCCGATCAGCTCGTCGCGTGGGTCGATCTGCTCGATGCCCGAATGGCAGAAGCAGCAGCCTCACTCGTGGTGACACTGCAGCCAGATGTGGTGCACGCCCATGATTGGGTCGTCGGTCAATCGGCCGAGGCAGCGCGGCGGGCGTGCCCGGCACCTTTGGTCGCCACAATCCACGCAACCGAGGCGGGTCGTCACCAGGGTTGGGTAACCAGTGGTTTGTCCCGCCGAATTCATGGCGCCGAATATCGGATCGCCAACCAGGCGCAGGTGGTCATCGCATGTTCGCGGGCCATGCGCGCCGAGGTCGGCATCCTGTTCCACGTGCCCAGCGAGCGCATCGACGTAATTCCGAACGGAATCGACCTCGACCGCTGGCAAGTTTCCGACAAGGACATGGCCACCGGGGCGGATCATTGGCGGGCCGGTACGGCACGGGTCCTCTTCCTTGGGCGACTGGAGTGGGAGAAGGGAATCCACACGTTGCTCGAGGCGGCCGCCATGCTGGCCGACGACCCAAACCGGAAACTCGAGTTGTTGGTCGCCGGCACGGGCACGTATCAAGCAACCCTGCAGGAACAGGCTCGCGATCTCATCCAATCCAGCACAGTCACCTTCTGCGGCTGGGTGCCGGAGCAGGAGTTGCGCGAACTGACCGCGACGGCCCACCTGGTGGTCGTTCCAAGTCTCTACGAGCCGTTCGGGCTGGTTGCGTTGGAAGCAGGGGCGCTCGGGGTCCCGCTCGTCGTCGCCGATCGTGGCGGACTTGACGACATCGTGACCGATGCGCAAACGGGTCGGACGTTTGCAGCTGGCGACGCCAACGAGTTGGCCGACACAATGCGCTCTCAGCTCGATGATCGTGCGGCAGCTGACGCGATGGCAGCCCGGCTCAGCAGCCAACTAGGTGACAAGTTCGACTGGTCGGTGATTGCCAATAAGACGATCGCCACCTACGCCCGAGCAATCGCGGCGGCGGCGGTGAATCCGCGCCCGCTCGGGGTGTTCGACCCGGCGCCGTCGGATGACAACCTCTTGACGCCCCGAACCGACTCGTGACGCGCCCCTGCGCCACCTACGCATCGCTGGCGTCGAGATACCCAGCCGTCACTGACCACTAGGGGTCTGCGTCCGGGCCTGCTCAGCGGCAACTGCGGTCTTACGCGCAATGTCGGCAATATCTGCTCGTCGTTGCGCGTCTGCCTTGTACGCCGCAACGCGATCCTTGAGCAGCCGCGCTGGCACTCCCCCGACGACTGACATCGGCGCGACGTCACCGCGCACGACACTGTTTGCGGCCAAGACGCACCCGGGTCCGACGGTGGTTCCACGCAGCACGCTGACTTTGGTTCCCACCCAAACGTCTGGGCCGATTCGCACAGGTGCCTTATTAAGCCCCTGATCCTTAATCGGCGAGTTGATATCGGCGAACGCGTGATCGAAATCGCAGACGTACACCCAGTCCGCGATGATGCAACTGCCACCGATCTCAACGTCCACGTAACTCTGCACCGTGTTGCTCCGGCCGAAGACGGTCTTGGAACCAATTCGCAGGGTGCCCTCGTGGGCATCGATCAGGTTGCCGGGCCCGAAGTGAACCCAACGACCGATGATCAATCGGCCGTAACCCTTGCGCGCGCTGAGGGTGACGTCTTTGCCGATGAAGACGAATCCCTCGGTGATCACATGCGGGTTTCGCAGCCGGAAAAGCATGAATCGCCAGTAGCGCAGCAGGTACCAGCGATTCCACGCCCGGTTGCGAATGACCCACTTCACAGACGCCCACGTCAGGAAGCGCGCCTGTCGCGGGTCTCGGGGCGTTCGACTGAACATGACTCGGTAAGGCGTTGCCGTGGGAGCTACGGCTTAGTGCCGGTGATGCACACGTTGTAGAACAGACCCTCGGGAACAACCTTTGCGAAGACCTGCTCATCTACGGTGGCCAGCGCCGTCCAGCCGCGGAACGCGAACTTCGCCCAGTTCCAGCCGAGCACTCCGGGCTTGACCGCTGATTCGAACGTGCGAATCGGCCATCCGAACCAGGACGCCGTCAACTCTTCGGTGACCGTCTCGACGTCCACGGCGCCGGAACGGATGGCGGTCCGACGCAGGTCGGCAGGCTCGAACGTGTGAATGTCAACCACCGATTCCAGCAAAGCAGCCCGAGACGACGCTTCGAGTTCTGCTGGCGGCCGAGCAAAGCGCTCCCCCACCCCTGGAATCGAGGCTATCTGCGACGTCGCCCACCACGTCAGTCGCGACAGCCGACGCGCGATGACATCGCCGTGCGTCGTCGGCTCACCACAGAAGACGAACCGACCACCGGGTTTGAGTACCCGCAGTGCCTCACGCAACGCCTGCTCGACGTCGGGAATGTGATGCAGCACCGCATGCCCGATGACTAGGTCGAACTCGTTGTCGCCGTAGGGCACCCGTTCAGCGTCAGCGACGCGCCCGTCGACCTCAAACCCGAGTCCCCGGGCATTGCGCTGGGCCACCTCGACCATCCCCGAGGAGATGTCGGTGACAGCACCGTTGGTCAGCACGCCGGCCTGCCGGAGATTGAGCATGAAGAAGCCGGTGCCACAGCCGATCTCCAGTGCCCGTTCGTACGGCCAAGTGTCCTGGCCAGCGGTCTTGACGAACCTGTCCCGCGCATAGTTGATGCAGCGCTCATCGTAGGAGATCGACCACTTCTCGTCGTACGTGGATGCTTCCCAATCGTGATAGAGCACGTTCGCCAACCGTGGGTCGTCCCAGGCCTTTTCCAATTGATCTGCGCTTACCTCAACTGCGCTCACATCAACGCCCCTCAAACTCTGCTTTGCCCGGCCCATGCTCGATGAACGACTCCATGCCCGACTTCTGATCATGCGTCGCAAACAACTGCGAGAACTGCATCCGCTCGATCTCCAGCCCAGTGTCCAGATCAACCTCAAGTCCGCGATTGATGGCGTTCTTGGCCGCCCGCAATGCGATCGCCGGGCCAGCCGCCAGCTGCTTTGCGAGTGCGAGTGATTCGCTGTAGACATCGTCGGGGGCGACAACTCGGTCGACAAGGCCGATGCGTTCGGCCTCCGGAGCGTCCACGAAGCGACCCGTGAAGATTAGTTCCTTGGCCTTGGCAATCCCGATAAGGCGAGGCAGGCGTTGGGTGCCACCAGCACCGGGAATGATCCCGAGCAAAATCTCTGGCAGACCGAGCTTCGCGTTGTCGCCAACGATGCGGAAGTCGGCACAGAGGGCAAGTTCCAGGCCACCACCGAGGGCATAGCCCGTCACGGCGGCGATCGTCGGCTTTGGGATATTGGCGATCGCGCTAAACGACGCCGACAACAGTCCCGAACGCTCCAGCATGGTGACGTGGTCCCACTCGGCCATCTCCTTGACATCCGCGCCGGCGGCAAAGACCTTGGGTCCGCCGTAGATGACGACCGTGCGCACATCGCGGCGCGCGGTCACCTCGAATGCTGCTTCCCGCAGTCCCGTCTGCACGCGAGTATCGAGTGCGTTCATTGGCGGCCGGGTCAGCAGAATCGTTGCAACGCCGTCCTCGACACCGACCGAAACCAGGCTTTCCGATTGCTCTCCCACACCCCGAAGGCTAACTTCCACTACCGCGCAACGGTGTCAGCGGTCTCCGTCCGAGGCGACGTCAGCAAGGGGAAACGGGCAGACTGTCCCACGCGCTCGCCGGACCTGTGTGCATGATGCGGGTCGGAAATGCCAAGTCCACCTCGAGGAGTACCGCGAATGACAACGTCGCAGCCGCCCGCCGTCGCGTGGCCCGGGACCTGGGAGCCGCTCGGAGTGATTCCGGTCGATGACGGAGTCAACGTGGCCATCTGGGCCGAGGGCGCCGAGGCGGTCGACTTCTGCCTGATCGACGACGACGGCACCGAACACCGCGTCGCTCTCGGCGAATCAACGTTCCACGTCTTCCACGGCTTCGTCCCAGGGGTTCCGCCCGGCTCCCGCTACGGCTTTCGCGTGCACGGCCCGTGGAATCCGCACGAGGGACAGCGTTTCAATCCAGCAAAACTGCTCATCGATCCTTACGCAAAGGCCATCGACGGCGAGCTCACGTTGGATCGGTCGATCTTCGGCCACGTTGACAGTGATGACCTGGTCCGCAACGACGATGACTCAGCCGCCGCGATGCCCTTGTCCGTCGTGGTTCGCGATGATTTCGACTGGGGTGGCGACCGACCTCTGCGAATCCATTGGACCGACACCGTCATCTACGAGATGCACGTCAAGGGCTTCACCAAACTGAACAACGCAATCCCCGAGGAACTGCGAGGAACATACGCCGGGCTAGCCCATCCCGCCGCGATTGAGCATCTTCAACGGCTCGGAATCAGCGCAGTCGAGTTACTTCCCGTGCACCACTTCACCAACGAGATCCACCTGCTGGAAGGTGACCTCACCAACTACTGGGGCTATAACTCGATTGGATACTTCGCGCCGGAAGGCTCCTACAGCAGCAGCGGATCGCGCGGCGGCCAAGTGCGTGAGTTCAAAGAGATGGTCAAGGCCATGCACGACGCCGGCATCGAGGTCATCCTCGACGTGGTCTACAACCACACTGCCGAGAGCAACCAACTCGGCCCGACGCTTTCCTTCCGCGGCATCGCTAACCAGGGCTACTACAAACTCGGCGCGCAGGACCGTCGCTACTACGCCGATTACACGGGCTGCGGCAACACCTTGAACGCATCGGTGCCCAAGGTGCTCCAACTCATCATGGATTCGTTGCGCTACTGGGTGCAGGAGTTTCACGTCGATGGCTTCCGCTTCGATCTTGCCAGCGCACTTGCCCGCTCATTCCACGACGTGGACATGCTCTCGGCGTTCCTGACGACCATGAGCCAGGATCCGATTCTGCGACAGGTCAAGCTGATCGCCGAGCCCTGGGACGTCGGCTCAGGCGGTTACCAGGTGGGCGAGTTCCCACCACTGTGGACCGAGTGGAACGACAAGTACCGCGACTGTCTACGCGACTTCTGGCGCGGCGAAGTCGGTGTCGGCGAGCTTGGCTGGCGAATGTCAGGATCGGCTGATCTGTACTCCTCCGAAGGTCGGCAGCCGTTCTCGTCGATCAACTTCGTCACTGCGCACGACGGCTTCTCGCTACGGGACCTGGTCAGCTACAACGACAAACATAACGAGGCCAACGGCGAGCAGAACCGAGACGGCAACAGCGCCAACCGATCGTGGAATAGCGGCGCAGAGGGTCCGACGGACGACACCGAGATCACCCAACTGCGCCTTCGGCGAATCCGCGACTTCCTCACCACCCTGTTGCTCGCAAGTGGCACACCCATGCTCGTCGCCGGGGACGAGATGGGACGGACACAGGGTGGCAACAACAACGCCTACTGCCAGGACAATGAGATCTCGTGGATCGACTGGGACCTTGCCGACTGGCAGCGCGATCTGTTCGAGTTCACCCGCGTGCTGCTGACGATCCGCCGTGAACACAAGGTGTTCCGCCAGCGCTACTTCTTCGAAGGTTCACCCGTGCGTGAGGGCGGCCCGGAGGATCTCGCCTGGTTCGGCCCGGACGGCCAGCTCCTGTCCGGCGATGCGTGGCACTCCGGGGACACCAAAGCCATCGGCATGTACCTCGCGGGCAAGCTGCGCTCGCGATCTGCTGACGGCCGACCGCAAAGCGATTCGTCGTTCCTGCTGCTGCTCAATGCCAGCGACGAGCAGGCCGCCTTCACTTTGCCCGACGTTCCCTACGGCAGGCTCTACCGCCGGATCCTGGATACCAAGTCGGCTATCCCCCGCTTGGCCAAAGAGGAGAAGTCAGCCGGGACCACTGTCGAGGTTGCCGGATACGGCGCGATGCTCCTTGAGGTCACAGCCCACTAACTGACGGCGATGCCCTCAGGTATGGCGACCGGCTGCGCCTGCAGTCCCAACTCCACTGCGGCGGTCAAACCCGGGTGAGCGGGCACAACCCTCACTGTGTAGCCGAATGCCCCAGTTCGCTGCAGACCGACCTGGCCTCCGTAAATCCAGCGTCCCGGGCCAGCGGATTCGGCCAGCGACAGCGCGGTGTAAGTGGGTTCGACGATGCGGTCGTCAAGGTCAACGCGGCCGTGGACCAGTTGGACCCAGACGTCCGCCGGTTCAAGGTCGCCCAGGCTGACATCGACATGCACGCTGAAGTCGTCGCCGACTTGCGGGGCATCACCAACGCCCGATGCGACGACGTAGTTCACCGCCACCTGGTCCCATTGCGCGCGCACTTTGGTCTTCCACTGCGCCAAATCCTGCGCCAGGCGATAGCCGTCGGCCGCGAACCGTCGACCTGACACCGCAGCTGGGACATACAACTGCACCACGTAGTCGCGAACCATCCGGCTTGCCAGCACCTTGGGTCCCAGGGACTCAATGGTGTGCCGCACCATCTCAATCCAACGAGTGGGCGGCCCATCGTCGGTTCGCTCGTAAAACCGCGCGGCAACATTGGACTCAATCAGGTCGTACAGCGCCGCAGCCTCAAGCTCGTCGCGCCGTTCGCTGTCCACCAAACCGTCAGCCGTCGGAATGGCCCACCCGTTATCCCCGTCAAACCACTCGTCCCACCAGCCGTCGCGGATCGAGACGTTGAGAGCGCCGTTGAGCGCCGCCTTCATGCCGGAGGTTCCGCATGCCTCCAATGGGCGCAGCGGATTGTTCAGCCACACGTCGCAGCCCGGATAGAGCAACTTGGCCATGGCAATGTCGTAATCGGGGAGGAAGACGATCCGCTGCCGGACAAGCGGGTCATCAGCAAACTCGACGAGTTGTTGGATCAACCGCTTTCCGCCCTCGTCGGCGGGGTGAGCCTTGCCGGCAACCACGATCTGCACCGGCCGATCCGGGTCGGTCAACAAAGCGGTCAATCGGGCCGGGTCGTGCAACATCAGCGTCAACCGTTTGTACGAGGGCACCCTGCGGGCGAAGCCGATCGTCAGCACGTCGGGGTCCAGCGCGTCATCGATCCAGCCGAGTTCGACATCGCTGGCACCGCGAGATCGCCAGGACTCCCTGAGCCGCGTACGGGCGTTGTCAATCATGACGGCGCGCATTTCGCGTTTGAGTGCCCACAGGTCCATGTCGCTGATGTCATCGAGGCGACCCCAGCCGTGGCCACGTTCGAGCAGTTCACCGCCCACCCGCTCTCGCACCAGATCCGCCGCGATGGGCGCGACCCACGTCGGCGCATGCACGCCGTTGGTGATGGAAGTGATCGGAACCTCCGCCTCGTCGAAACCGGGCCACAGGCCACTGAACATTTCCCGGCTGACGACGCCGTGCAGTTTGCTGACCCCGTTCGCGCGCTGCGCCAGCCGAAGGCCCATGACCGCCATGTTGAATACCTTCGGATTGCCACCCTCGAAGGTCTCCCTGCCAAGGTCCAGGATGTCGGCCACCGGGACACCGGCAATGGCGTTGGGTCCCGAGAACGCTGCCTCGATGAGCGGTCGACGGAAGCGATCGATACCGGCAGAAACTGGAGTATGGGTGGTGAATACCGTGCTGGCCCGGACGGCCTGCAATGCCGCGGGAAACGTCAAACCGTGTTGCTCAACGAGTTCTCGGATCCGTTCGACGCCGAGAAAGCCAGCGTGCCCCTCGTTCGAGTGGAAGACCTCGGGCTGGGGGCGACCGTTGATGCGGCAGAACGCCCGGATCGCTCGAACCCCACCGACCCCCAGCAGCAACTCCTGTCGCAAACGGTGTTCGCTCGATCCCCCGTAAAGGCGATCGGTGACATCCCGCAACGTCGCTGAGTTCTCTTCAATGTCGGTGTCGAGCAGGAGCAGCGGAACGCGGCCGACATGGGCTACCCACACCCGGGCCGCCACCTGTCCCTCGGCCAACGCAACCTCGATCCGGACTGGTGATCCGTCCGCCTCACGCAAGACCGTCAGCGGTAGTCCATCTGGATCCAGGATCGGGTAGGTCTCCTGCTGCCAGCCTTCCCGAGACAGAGACTGCCGGAAGTAGCCGGCGCGATAGAACAGGCCGACACCGATGACTGGCACACCAAGATCAGAAGCAGCCTTGAGGTGGTCCCCGGCCAAGATGCCCAGGCCGCCGGAGTACTGCGGCAGCGCGGCGGTGATGCCGTACTCGGGCGAAAAGTAGCCAATTGCGGCCGGGCGGTCCTCGGCGATGGTCTGATACCAGCGGTCACCGTGGAGGTACTCATGAAGGTCGGCCGATACCTCGGCGACCCGCGCAACGAAGCCATCGTCGGCAGCCAGCTCCGCCAGGCGCGCCCCGGGAACCTCGGCCAGCAGGGCCGTCGGGTCGCCATCGACGCTCTCCCACACGTGTGGGTCAATCGCGGCGAACAGATCTTGGGTGGTCTGGTTCCAGGACCAGCGCAGATTCACCGCCAACTCGTTGAGCGCCTGCAGTTCAGGCGGCAGGGCAGCACCGACGATGAGTCTTCTCATGGCTCTCACGGACGCACACGCTATCGGGCAAGGTGCATCGATCGCCGTCGGCACACTAGCGTCAGAGGGTGGCCGAACCTTTGACTCCCGGAACACCGACCAAACAAGCCATCGATGCGTGGCGAAACTGGCCCAGCGAGAGCCAACAACCACCAGACGTCCTCAACGGTCGGTTCCCGATTCTCGACGTTGAGCCGTCGGTGGAAGCCGGCCGACGTCCCGCCAAGGCGGTTGAGCAGGAGGCCGTCACGATCAGCGCTGTCGTTTTCCGCGAGGGCCACGACTTGATCGGTGTCGACGTGGTGTTCGGGCGCACGGACGGCAGGGAATCGATCCGCACCCCCATGAAGCCAACCGAATCCGGCGTTGATCGATGGTCAGCGCAGATCAGGCCCGAGCACCCAGGCGAATGGAACTTCACGATCCACGCCTGGGCTGACCCGGTCGGTACCTGGCAGCACCGGGCACAGATCAAGATCCCCGCCGAGATCGACACCGAGTTGGAACTCCTTGAAGGCGCCCTGGTCATGGCCCGGGCTGGCGAGCAAATGGTCGACCCGGCCAATCGCAAAGCCATCGACAAGGCCGTCAAGGCTCTGAAGGCCACCAAGAAGCAGCCCATGGACAGGCTGGTCGCAGCCATGCATGACGACGTCGTGTCCGCGTTGCGGGCAGAGCCGTTGCGCGACCTTGAGTCAACGAGTGGGCCCTGGCCGCTACGCGTCGACCGTCGTCGCGCGCTGGTGGGCTCGTGGTACGAGTTCTTCCCGCGGTCCGAGGGAGCAACCGGCGAACCGGCGGTATCGGGCACCTTCGCCACGGCCGCGCGACGACTTCCCGAGGTTGCCCAGATGGGCTTCGACGTCATTTACCTTCCGCCCATCCACCCAATCGGACGAGTTAACCGCAAGGGCTCCAACAACTCCGTGGATGCAGCGCCGGGTGACCCCGGATCGCCGTGGGCGGTTGGAGCGGACGAGGGCGGGCACGACACCGTCCACCCGGACCTCGGCACACTGGCCGACTTCGACAGCTTCGTGCAGAGCGCGCGAACCAACGATCTCGAAGTCGCATTGGATTTGGCGCTGCAGGTCGCTCCCGATCATCCCTGGGCGACCGAGGGCAAACCATGGTTCCTGCTGCGAGCCGACGGAACCATCGGCTATGCAGAGAATCCACCCAAGAAGTACCAGGACATCTACCCGATCTGGTTCGACGGCGACCCTGAGGGCCTGTACGAGGAAGTCCTGCGCATCATCCACTTCTGGGCCGACCGGGGGGTGCGGATCTTTCGCGTGGACAACCCGCACACCAAGCCGGTCCGTTTCTGGGATCGCGTGCTCAACGAGGTCCATCGCACTGACCCCGACATCCTGTTCCTCGCCGAGGCCTTCACCCGACCGCCGATGATGCGTGCCCTGGCCGAGGTGGGCTTCCACCAGAATTACTCGTACTTCACCTGGCGGACCGAGAAGTGGGAGATCGAGGAGTACTTCACCGAACTGTCCGACACGGCCAGCGCCTACATGCGGCCGAACCTGTTCGTGAACACTCCGGACATCCTGCACGCCTACTTGCAGTATGGCGGCCCCGCCGCGTTCGCCATCCGGGCAACACTGGCGGCCACGTTGGCACCTACGTGGGGTGTGTATGCCGGCTTCGAGTTGTACGAACACGTCGCAGCCAAACCTGGATCCGAGGAGTACCTGGACTCGGAGAAGTACCAACTGCGTCCGCGGGACTGGGCTGGTGCTGCTCGAGCTGGCAAGACACTCGCGCCATACGTGACCATCCTGAACATGCTGCGTCGACAGCACCCCGCGTTGCAGACGTTGCGCGACATCACGTTTCATCCCGTCAACAACGACAAAGTGATCGCCTACTCCCGCCGCGATGGCAACGACATCGTCATCGTGGTCTGCACGCTCGACCCATACGGAACTCAGGAAGCGACGGTCAACTTCGACATGGAAGCCCTCGGAATGGATTGGTCGACCGAGTTCACCGCACACGACCACATCGGCAACAGCACGTGGCGTTGGAGTCCACACACCTACGTCCGGATCGACCCCTACCAGGCGTGCGCCCACATTGTGAGCATTCGCAAAGGAACGGAGTAGCCCATGGCTGCCACCCCGGTACCAATCGACCACGGTGCAATCGACGCGCTCGTCGACGGAACGCACGGGCAACCTCACGAGTTGCTCGGCCCGCACGTGACCGAAGACGTCGTGACGGTTCGCGTGCTGCGTCCCGGGGCGAGCTCGGTCGACCTGGTCATCGGCGAGCAGCGGACACCGATGGACCACGTCCACCGGGGTGTCTGGGCGGCTGCCGTGGCGGGGTCGCAAGTGCCGGACTACCGGCTCTCGGTGGCGTACGGCGGCGACTCGCTGCCAGCCGACGATCCGTATCGGTTCCTGCCGTCGCTGGGTGAAGTTGATCAGCACCTCATCGCCGAGGGACGCCACGAGCAGCTCTGGACCGTGCTCGGCGCGCACACGCATGTCTACGAGACCGTCCATGGCCCCGTTCACGGCGTCTCGTTCGCGGTCTGGGCACCCAATGCCCAAGGTGTCCGTGTGGTCGGTGACTTCAACTACTGGGACGGCACCGCCACGCCAATGCGTTCACTTGGCTCAACCGGGGTGTGGGAGCTGTTCGTTCCGGAGATCGGCGATGGCACTCGCTACAAGTTCGACGTACTGGGCCGAGACGGGGTGCGCCGACTGAAGGCCGATCCCTTCGCCAACGCTACCGAAACACCGCCGGCAACCGCTTCGGTCGTCTTCACAACTGACTACCAGTGGCGTGACCAGGCCTGGTTGACCCAGCGGGCGGAGACGAACGTTCACACCGGCCCGATGAGTACCTACGAGGTGCATTTGTTGTCGTGGCGGCCGGGCTTGAATTGGGAGCAACTGGCGGGCGAACTCGTCGATTACGTCACGGCGAACAACTACACCCACGTCGAGTTCCTGCCAGTGATGGAACATCCGTTCGGCGGCTCCTGGGGCTACCAGGTCACGTCGTACTACGCGCCCACCGCGCGCATGGGCAGCCCCGATGGTCTGCGCTTTCTCATCGACACCCTCCATCAGGCAGGCATCGGGGTAATCGTCGATTGGGTGCCCGCGCACTTCCCCAAGGACGAGTTCGCGCTTGCCCGATTCGACGGAACCCCGCTGTTCGAGCATCCCGATCCGAGCCGCGGCGAGCAGCCCGACTGGGGAACCCTGGTCTTCGACTTTGGGCGCCGGGAAGTGCGCAACTTCCTGGTTGCCAACGCCCTGTACTGGTGCGAGGAGTTCCATGTCGACGGCCTGCGCGTCGATGCCGTCGCGTCCATGCTGTACCTGGACTACTCGCGCGAGGCTGGCGAATGGACCCCCAACGCCTACGGAGGTCGGGAGAACCTGGAGGCCGTCGCATTTCTGCAGGAGATGAACGCGACGGTCTACAAGCGCGTACCAGGGGTCGTCACCATCGCCGAGGAATCCACCTCCTGGCCGGGTGTCACCAGACCGACTCACCTAGGCGGTCTCGGCTTCGGCTTCAAATGGAACATGGGCTGGATGAACGATGCCCTCAGCTACCTGCAACAGGAGCCGATTTACCGGCAGTACCACCACGGCCAAATGACCTTTGCGCTCATGTATGCCTGGAGCGAGAACTTCATCCTGCCGATCTCTCACGACGAGGTCGTCCACGGCAAGGGTTCGCTACTGCGCAAAGTCCCCGGCGACCGCTGGCAACAACTCGCGACGGTGCGTGCATTCCTGTCCTACATGTGGGCGCACCCCGGCAAGCAACTGCTGTTCATGGGTCAGGAATTCGCGCAGGACGCGGAATGGTCGGAGGAGCGTGGCCTGGACTGGTGGCTGCTCGATCACGCCGAGCACCAAGGCGTCCAGGCAATGGTCCGGGATGCCAACGCCATCTACCAGGCCAATCCACAGATGTGGGCACGCGATCACGAGCCGCAGGGTTTCGAGTGGATCGACGCCAACGACGCCGAGAACAACACGTTCTCTTGGCTGCGCTGGGACAACGACGGCAACGTGATGGCGTGCGTGACCAACTTCGCCGCGGTTCCGCACCATGGCTACCGGGTCGGATTGCCGTTCGCGGGGGTGTGGGAAGAGGTATTCAACTCCGACTCCGAGCTATACGGCGGCTCCGGTGTCGGCAACCTCGGCTCGGTTACCGCACTCGATGAGCCGTGGCACGCTCGACCTGCCTCGGCCGAGATCAGCGTGCCGCCACTGGGCGCGGTGTGGCTCACCTTTAAGCGGGACTAGATCGATCGTCAAGGCGGCTTACTGGCTTGGCCGAACCCCTGGCGCATTTGTTAGACCAGCCAGCCTGGCCCATTAGCTTGACCAGTCTCCCCGGCGCGCTGCCTGAGCGCGGGCAACCTGCGCCAGGGCGTTGGTCCGGGTGACGTCGGTCGGAAAGTACAGCGCCACCACGGCGACCGGTCCCGGTGCGATGTCGACGCGCAGCGAGGACAACCCGAGCCGACGTTGGTAGGGCCCCTGTCGTATCGACACCGACTGAGTCCGCGCGTGCGGCACGATCGTCAAATGGCGAGTCACCCACCCGCGGCGGGCGACAAAGACCGAATCATCGTGTCCGACGGCGAGTCTGGACCACTGGATCGGAGCCCGCCAGCGAGCTCGTCGCGACGCCGAGGTCAGCGGAATCGACTCGATATCGACCCCGGGCAGCACCTGCTCAAGCACCTGCCTGGCCACGTCCCTCGTTGCTACCGGGAGCAGCACAGTCTTCGAGACCGCGGATTGGTCGTCACTGTCGGAACCTCCAGCCACGCCAGCGACGGTCAGCCGAATTCGCACCCACCCCCGGTGGCGCCAAAGCAGCGGCTCGACGATGTCAATTGCGGCGAGGCGTCCGTGCGGGACAGTCTGCGCCTGGGTCTTGAGTAGGCCGTGCCGCAGCCGCACGCCGTCGGTGGATCTGGCAACCGTGAAACCGTAGAGCGCGGAGAACTCCGATAACACGATCACCACTGGGATTCCGCCGGACACCGGCAACAGCAACACCCCCGCGGCACCCTCGGTGAGGAAGATGATGACCACGAGCCCTGCGGTCAGCAGCAGCAGTCCTGCAGTCGCGCTTCGCAGCACCAGCGACACGATCAAGTCCGAAGTGGTGACCTCGGCGATCACCGTCTCTGCCGGGACCGGCGCATCGTCGCGATCGCGTGCTGCCCGACTCAGCAGTTCACGGCGTAGGTCGACAGCCTCGACATTGCTGAGGTAGGCAACGACGACCTTGGAATCACCGGCACCAGCCACTTCGATCTTGACGTTGGACAGCCCCACCAGTCGGGCAACGAGCGGCTGTTCGACGTCAACGGCTTGCAGCCGCGACAGTTGAACCTTGCGTTCGTTGCGATAGAGCACGCCGGAATCGATGCGCAGGTCACCTACGCCGTCGAACCAGAAGGTCAACCGCCGCCACGCCAGGTAGCGATACAGCGCCCAACTCACAAAGCCAATCGTGGTCAGCAGCAACGCAATGGGAACCCCCCACACTCCCGAGGTCCACAGCGCGCCACCATTGATGAACAAGGTCGCCAAGGCGATCCCGGGGATCAACGGCACCGCTTCGATCAGAGGCGTCAGCGGGTGGACTTGTCGCGGCGAAGTCGCCGGACCGTCGACTGCACGGGTGGCCACGGGATCCACTGGCGGCTGTAGCGGGACGCCTTCCCGGCTCCGCCCAGGCTCTGGCGCGGTCACAATCCCGCTGCCCGCTGCTCGCCGAGTTTGGCCAACCGATCACGCAAGGCACTCGCGATGTCCGGCGTCAGCCCCGGGATGGACGCATCACTCGTGGCCGCCGCCGTGTGTAGTTGCAACGTAACGATCCCGAACTGGCGGTCAATCGGTCCAGCTGCCAGGTCCACTAGCTGCATCCGCCCGTAGGGCACGATGACCAGCCGCCGGAACATGAATCCATGACCCACGATCAAGTCGTCGGCACGTTCGACATAGCGGTAGGACTCGGTCCTGCGCCCGAAGTACCACCAGAGCCAGCCGTAGCCCACCACCCCAAGCGCCCCGACCAGCACCGGCACCCACGTTGGTACGGCCGCAACTAGCAGGAGCACGGCTACCACGATTGCGACGATGACCAGCAGGCCCGAGGAACTCAGCCGCCTTGCCGTCGTCAATTTGGGGCTCACCCGCTGCCACTGGAGGTCCGCCGGCGCGAATGCATCGCTGGTTGTTGGGCTCATGAGTTCAGTCTGCCTCAGTGCATAGGGTGAGCCCATGGCTCCCAGGTTGAGAACCCGCATGGCGATTGCCGCCGGCCGGGCGGTGGCTGGTGCATCGCGCATTGCCAAACGTGGCGAAGGAATGGTCGTTGGCGGTCGAGTCATGCTGAAACTCGCACCGGACGCCGTCGCCGATCTGGCCAACAATCGAGTGCAGGCCCTGGTCTCGGCCACCAACGGCAAGACGTCCACCACGCGCCTGCTGGCCAACGCGGTTGAACAACTCGGCCCGGTGGTCACAGCGGCGACGGGAGCGAACATGACCTCCGGCGTTGTCACCACCTTGGCCAACGGACCGGCCGACGCCCCAGCGATCCTGGAGGTGGACGAGGCCTACCTGCCGATGGTTACCGCGTCAACCAACCCGAAGGTGATCCTGCTCGGAAATCTGAGTCGCGATCAGCTCGACCGGATGAACGAGGTCGCGATGACCGCCCGCAAGTGGCGCGCGATGCTGGCAGAGCACCCCGACGTCATCGTGGTGGCAAACGCCGACGATCCCCTCGTGACCTTTGCTGCTGAGGAGGCCAGGAATGTGGTGTGGGTTGGCGGCGGGCAGGTGTGGACTGCGGACTCGGCCGTCTGCCCACAGTGTGGCTCCCTGTTGGCTCGTGACGGAAGCGACTGGCATTGCCCCGGCTGCGGTCGCAAACGACCACAGACCAGTTGGAATCTGTTGTGGGATGACGGCATCGGAACCGCAGTCGGACCCACCGGCCAGCGGTATGACCTATCCGGTCTGCAGTTGCCGGGCCGCTTCAACGCGAGCAACGCCACCATGGCGCTTGCCGTGTGCGAGCAGTTGAACCTCGACCTTGACGAGTCCGTTCGGCGCATGTGCCAGGTGACGGCCGTCTCCGGCCGCTACGCGGTTGTCCGAGTGGGGTCGTTGACCATCCGGCTGCTACTGGCAAAGAACCCGGCAGGCTGGACGGAACTGATCGACGTGATGCCGCCAGCACCAACGCCGGTCATCGTCACCATCAACTCCAACGCAGCCGACGGCCGCGACCCGTCCTGGTTGTGGGACGTTCCGTTTGAGCATCTGCGCGGTCGGACGGTCATCGCCACCGGGGACCGACGGCGGGATTTGGCTGTTCGACTGCTCCAAGCCGAGGTTGACCACGTCGTCATTGCCGATCCCTACTCCCCCGACGCGCCACTACCGCCTGGGACTCACGACCTGGAGGTGGTCGATTGCGCAGCGACCTACACGGCGTTCCACGCGTTGCGGACTCGAGCCGATCGCGAACTGGAGGCGACCCGATGACAACGGAATCGGCAATCCGACTGGTGTCGCTCTACCCCACATTGCTCGGCACCTACGGCGACGGCGGGAACGTACTCGGCTTACGCCACCGAGCACTACTGCGAGGGCTGTCGGTCGACATCCATGAGGTGCTGCCAGGTGACGCGGTTCCCCGCGACGGGGATCTGTACGTCCTCGGCGGTGGTGAGGACACCGCCCAGGTGGCAGCAGCCAACGCCTTACGTACCGACGGTGGACTCGCCGACGCGCAGGGCCGTGGTGCCGCTGTGCTGGCCATCTGCGCCGGGTATCAGTTGCTCGGTGAGTACTTCCCTGATGCCACCGGCTCGCCAGCCGCGGGTGTCGGGCTATTGGACATACGTACCGATCGATTGCCCCAGCGAGCGGTCGGTGAGCTGGCCGCCGAGCCGGCACCCGGAGCCCCGGCCGGGATCGACCAACTGCTTTCCGGCTACGAGAACCACGCCGGCGCAACGCACCTCGGCCCGGACGCCACACCGCTGGGCACGGTTCGTGCTGGCATCGGCAACGGCGACGGCACGGAGGGCGCGGTCACCGGTCGCGTCATCGGCACGTACCTGCACGGACCTTGCCTCGCCCGCAACCCCCAGATCGCGGATCGCCTGTTGGCCTGGGTGGTCGGCTACGACCTCGAGCCGATCATCGAGGCCGAGGTGGAGGCCCTACGCGCCGAACGCCTTCGCACCGTGCTCGGTTGAGGCTAGGCGGAGCCGAGTTCTTCGCCAGTTGATGGCTTCGAGACGCGGCTGTGGGTCATGAAGCCCACCACCTTCAGGGCCGTGCCGATGACCAGCGCGTTGAAGACCATGTTGATCAGAACGTAGAACCGGGCTACCTGACCAGCGGCATGGACGTCGCCGAACCCAACCGTCATCGCAGTGGTGACGGTGAAGTACATCGAGTCCAACCGTGTAGTCAACTCCTCGAATTGGCCGGGACTCTGGGCGATTCGGTAGTAGGTCTGTGAGAAGAACACAATCGATGCGGTGATCACGATCGCCAAGACAATGAGTCTGACGCGCACAGAGTAGATCGACTTGCCGCGAAATTCACTGATGGCCATCCACATGACGACCGTCGCCAGCAACGCGACGCCAACGAAGAACATCAACTGTGAGGCGGCCGTTACCGGTCCGTTATCCACCGGCAGGAGCGAATAGGCGAAGAGGACCGATATCGCGAACAAGGCTCCGGCAACGACAAAGATGTGAGCCTTGCGGCGTGCGTGCCCCTGACTGTCGTCCGAAGAGCCGCTTTGGGTTCCGGTGCCACCGGTTTGTTCCTTCACGCACCCAGCCTGCCGTATTCAGGTGCCGTTTCCGGCCAACCGGCGCAGGGATTGCCGGACCATGTCGGGATCGTCCGTGCGCCACATCGGCGGCAAGGAGCGCAACATGATCGAGCCGTAGCCTTTCGAGTGCAGCCGCGGATCGAGAATGGCCACCACCCCCCGGTCCGTGCTTGTCCGGATCAACCGTCCGGCGCCTTGGGTCAGCAGCAAACTCGCTTGATTCACGAAGACCTCACGGAAGCCATTGCGGCCTGCTTTGTCCGCGTTGGCCCGACGCGCGTAGGAGAGCGGGTCGTTCATCGGCGCGAACGGAATCTTGTCGATCACCACCAACGTGCAGGCCGCGCCAGGGACATCGAGGCCCGCCCACATGCCCATCGTCGCGCACAGGACGCTCGTCTCGTCCTCGGCGAACTCCTCGGCAAGCGCGGCTGCGGGCAACTCGCCATGGGTCAGCACTGTCATCGGCACGCGCTTGGCCA
>JAGNDY010000015.1:12511-32626 GCA_018003655.1 Candidatus Nanopelagicales bacterium | reverse complement strand
GACCGCGCGGTTTGCCCCGGTCATGGGTGTAGTCCATCGGACTCGGTGGCCGCACGCAACCATTGGGGTGCGCGTCGGGTGTGTTGGCCACAAATCCGATTGGGTAAGGTTCCCCTAAGTGCGATGGCCAACACTCACAACCAGGAGCAGGAATGTCAGCTGAGATCGGCGAACTCGCCCCCGATTTTGAACTTGAGAACCAGTTTGGTGAGGCGGTAAAACTCAGTGATTACCGCAGCAAGAAGAACGTGATGCTGGTGTTCTTTCCCAAGGCGTTCACTGGCATTTGCACGAACGAGTTGTGCGCGATCCGCGATGAGATTCCCACCTTCAACAACGACGATATTGCGACGCTGGGCATTTCGGTCGATTCATCCGCGGCACTCAAGGTGTTTGCCGAGCAGGAGGGCTACGAGTTCAACCTGCTCAGTGACTACTGGCCACACGGCGCTGTGGCCCAGGAGTACGGAGCCTTCTTCGAGCGTGGCTTCGCAATGAGAGCGACCTTCATCATCGACAAGGACGGCGTTATCCGCTGGAAGGTCGTCAACGGCCCCGGCCAAGCGCGTTCCAACGAGGACTACCGCGGCGCAATCGCCGAACTCGTCTGAGTGCGTTTTGCGGCTAGGTGCGCTCGTTCGCGATCCGACCGCAAGGCGTAGCCAGGCGCTCTTCGCGGCATAGGTAAACTCGCCGTGTGCTGAGCCCCACGAACGGATTTAACCGGGTCGTCCGGGGCACCGTGGTGGGCATTCTCTGCTCGCTGTTGACGGCAGCCGGGCACAGTATGGGTGGGGGATCGGTCGGCATCTTCGGCCTGGTTCTCATCGTGGCCATCACAAGTGCCGCTGCGATCACGCTGACGGGCACGGAAATGAGTGCGCTCAAGCTCGGCGCCTTTGTTGCTAGCGCCCAGGTTGTCTCGCACTTCATGCTCGCTGCGGTGACACAGCATTCGCAAACCGTGCCTGGGCAGGTGGCGACTGCCCACCACCACGGCGTGATCGCGCATGCCGATATGGCGACCATGTCCGCTGGCAGCATGCCGACGATGAACGTGGCGACTGGGCCCGCATTGATGGTCATGGGCCACGTCCTTGTGGGGTTGTTGATCGTCTGGGCCCTGCGTATGGGCGAGGCGCTGCTTTTCCAACTCAGCATGGCGCTACGAGAGGTCTTCGCCGTCCTGGTCGGCCTGGGCACGCGGTCACCGGCGATCCAGTTGCCCGCTCACGGCCATCAGCCGTCGACGCCGGAGTTCCGACCCGTTCGCACCCTGTTTGGTGCATTGCTTTCCGAGCGGATCAGTCGCCGCGGACCCCCTCCGGGCTTCGCGCTCGGTACTGCCTGATCCAACGGCCTCCCGCTGAGCGGGTTGCCTGTTCGTGGCTGACTGCCGAGTGGTCACTTTCCGATCACCCCCAAATGCCAACCCTCGGAGTTCGCGTGTCTTCTTTGCGACGCCGTGGCGCCTCGTTCCTCGTTGTCGGCAGTGCAGTTGCGCTGCTGGTGGCCTGTGGAGCGACCGCGTCGACGGAACAGGATTCAACTGACGGCCCAGTCGCGGTCATCTCTCGATTGGGAGCCCCGTCTCCCTTCCGCGGGACCGCGTTAGCCCGGCCAATCGACAAGCCCGACGTGACCCTCACGTCGACGTCGGGTGAGCAGTTCTCGTTGGCGAAGGACACTACGGGCAAGCTCGTGGTGCTCTACGTCGGATTTACGCATTGTCCCGATGTCTGTCCGACCACGATGGCCGATACGGCCGTTGCGCTCAAGCAGTTGCCCAAGCCCGTTCGCAATGACGTTGAGGTCGTCTTTGTGACGGCCGATCCACGGCGCGACACGGTCAGTCGACTGCAGTCGTGGCTGGGGTTCTTCAGTGCCGACATCGTCGGTCTGACCGGGCCATGGGACAAGGTCGAGCAAGTCGCACACGGTGTGGGCATTCCGATTGAGAAACCGGTCAAGGCACCGGATGGGGCGTGGGTGGTCGAACACGGAGCAGAAGTCCTGCTCTTCGGCAAGGACGGCAAGGCTCACGAGATCCTCACCAGCGGGTTCCCGCCGGCTGATCTCGCCAACGATCTCAAACTACTTTCTGAAGGGAAACAACCAGCATGATGAATAACAGGAATTCAACCCGGGCCATGGGACTCGCGGTAGGTGCGGTCGCCGTGGTTGCGCTGGCCGCATGCGGCTCTGACAGCGGAAGCTCGGCTGGTTCGCCGTCGCCGACAACTCCGACTGTTTCTGACGCGAAGGTCATGGAACCGGCTGGCGACATGACGGCGATGTTCGGAACAGTCTCGAATCCGACCAGCACGGTGACGACGTTGACCGGCTGCTCCTCACCGGTCGCAGGGATGTGTCAGATCCACGAGGTGATCAAGACCGGAAACGTCGAGAAGATGCAACAGGTTCCTGGCGGACTGCAGATTCCCGCCAATGGCAGCGTTGAACTCAAGAGCGGCAGCTACCACGTGATGCTGATGAACCTCAAGGAGAAGGTCGCGGTCGGTGATTCCGTTGATGTGAGCTTGCAGTTCTCCGACGGCTCGGTCGCGGTCACAGCTCCGGTGGTGTCGCGCAGCGCAAGTCCAAGCGCGGGGATGTAACCGTCATGGCTGGTCGTGAGATCTCTCGACGCCGATTGCTCGCGGCTGCCGGGGGAGGTGCCGTCGTCGGTGGTTTGGTCACTGCCAGCGGCATCTCCCTGACGGGGGATCCCCAAGCTGTCGCGAACCCAATCGGTGTCGCAACCGAGCCGTTCTATGGTGCGCACCAAGCAGGCATCGTCACGGCTGCGCAGGCACACACGCGATTTGTTTCCTTCACTATCAGGCCAGGTGTCAGCAAGTCAGTGTTGGGTGCGTTGCTGCTCAAGTGGACCGAATCGGCCGCAGCGATGACTGCGGCCCAAGCCCCCGCCCTCGATACGTCACCCGAGTTGTTTGCGAACGGGCCTGCCCGGCTCACCGTGACTGTCGCTTTTGGGCCCGGGTTCTTCGACCGACCGGGAATGGCACGGTTGCGCCCGGATGGTCTGGCTGACCTACCCGCCTTCCACAAGGACGATCTTCAGCCGCAGTGGACCGGCGGGGACTTGTTCATTCAGGTCAGCGGAGATGACCCGTTGGTTGTCTCCCATGCGACCCGATCGCTGATCACCCAAGGCAGTCAGGTGGCGAAGGCGCAGTGGGTCCAGCGCGGCTTCCTCAGGTCGCACGGAGTGTCGCCCGACGCCGCGGCGACGCAGCGCAACCTCATGGGAAACATGGATGGGACCGGAAACCCGCAACCCACGGATGGGGACTTTGCCGAGGTGGTGTGGAGCGGAACCGCGATGCCGCAGTGGGCAAGGGGTGGGTCGTTCGTGATCTTGCGGCGTATCAGGATGCTGCTCGACCACTGGGAAACCCACTCGCGCGAGCAACAAGATGAGGTGATCGGTCGGCGGAAGGACTCGGGCGCACCATTGACCGGAATGGTTGAACGAGATCAGCCCGACTTCTCCGCGCAGAATGCTGACGGCAGTCTGGTGATCCCGGCCGCAGCTCACATCCGATTGGCGCACCACACTTCCACCCGTGGTGCCAAGATCCTGCGCCGCAGTTACTCCTACGACGACGGCTACCGACCGGATGGCCAGCCTGACGCTGGACTCATGTTCATCGCGTGGCAGGCCGATCCCCGCACCGGATTTGTGCCTATCCAAAACCGGCTAGATGTCGGCGATGCGATGAACCACATGACGTCGGCCGAGGGCAGCGCGATCGCGTTGGCGCCTCCGGGATGTCAGCCAGGCGGGTATCTCGGGCAGGAGTTGTTCGATTCGTGATCGAGCCGACGCGCGCGGGTTCCGGCCCCCGCCTTCGACACAGGCAGTTGCGGGGGAGCAGGGCGGGATCGACCAGTTCGGCTCGTGGTGGCGCTAGTGCCGTATTCTCGCCGGGCACGGGCGCATAGCTCAGTTGGTTAGAGCACCTCCCTTACAAGGAGGGGGCCGGGGGTTCGAGTCCCTCTGCGCCCACCGTTGCGGCGATAGCGCGGCGGGTAGCAACGATCAGCCGCGAATCCGTGCGCTAAGTCGCGCGCGTGCGTTCGACATCCGGCTCTGGACCCCCGGCCGACCCTGCTGGGCATTGTCTGCATCTTTGAGCTTCTTGAGTTTGCGCCGAAGCCTCCCGATCGTTCGAACATGCTCGGTATGCGAAGCAGCGAAGCTGCCCGCTTGGATCGCATAGTCAGCGAGGACTCGACGCTCGTTCGAAGGGTGTGACCAGTCGACGGCCGCATCGAGTTCCAGGGCTGACCTGTGCAGTTCTGAGATTCGCTCGGCGCTGAAGGAAAGTGATCGTTGGGTCCGAACCCAGTCGCGGGCCTTGTCGGACTCGACTTGGGTCAGAGCACCAAACAACCCGGCGAGATCGGAGCTAGTCAGCTCGCGCCGGGTTGCGCGGCCGGAGAAGTTGTGCCGAGCCAGCTCCTGGAAGTTGTCATCGCTGACCCACCCATCGCAGCCAAAGTGGTCCCACACCAGGACTGGGATCCCGAGCGCCAAGCCAGTGATGGCGGTGCGACCGATCGTGACGATGGCGTCAGCGTCGTTGAGTAGCGTCGCGTCGACCGGCAGGGAGTTGTCCGGCAGGCCGATCTTCGTGACAGTGAACTGCTCGGCTTCGCCAAGTGCGCGGAGCATCCCCAACTGGGTGGGAGGGAAGTGATTCGACACCACCGTGACGTTCCTGATCCCGCTTGCTCGATCTCTGGGCGGTGGCACGCTGATCGAGTCGTCCCACCAAATTCCGATGACGGTGCCGGGGGCTGTGGACCAACCGCTGAGCCGCCTGACGTCGTCGTATCCGGCGTCGGAGACGGCGTACCAAGGGACCGCAGTCTCCATTGCGGGCGGGATTTCAATCGGTGGGAATTGTCCGAGAAACCCGAAAACGGAAGGAATCGTCAGACCAGCCTCGGCCAGGAGGAAACTCAGTGGCCAGTGGTGAATGTTCGCGACGTCTGGGCGCCAATCGCGCAACGTGGACATGTCGCGGGGCCCGAAAACGGGGGATCCCTGCTCGGCCATCTCGTCGGAAACTGGCCCTGGGAAGAGTGTGAAGAGGGCGACGTCGTCTCCGCGACGCCTGAACTCCTGCATCAATTCGGAGGTCGCAAGTTCTGAACCCGCACGATTAACCATGTGGTTGTTGGTGAACAGGATTCGCAACGCCGACTCCTTCCGGCCTTGGATTTGCGCGATGCTTGGCGGTAAGTGCCTGTGGGGATCATGTTGCCAGACTGCGGTCTGGGCAGATCGGATGCCAGGATGCGGTTATGGCACACAGCACCAGCGCGCCGGATGAGCAGTTCATCGAGCGACTTCATCTTGAGCGCGTGGATCGAGACATCTTTACCGGCTTCTGCCATGCGGGAGCCCCACTGCGGGCGTTTGGTGGTCAAGTCGCGGCCCAGGCCCTCGTAGCGGCCGGCCGGACTGTCGACGAGCCTGATCGAACCGTCCATTCGCTTCATGGCTACTTCATCCGACCGGGCCACACGACTGATCCGATCGTGTACATGGTGGACCGCACCCGCGATGGTCGGTCGTTCAGTACGCGACGCGTGCAAGCAATCCAATACGGCGAGACGATCTTCACAATGTCAGCGTCGTTTGCTGTCATCGAGCCGACTCTGGTGCATCAGATGTCGGCACCATCGGTACCACCGCCGGAGTCACTACCCCTGTGGCATTTACCGAATGCCGATGACGGTCAACGTCAGATCCGCGAGGGCTTTCCCCGACATGAACTCCTTGAATTGAAGTTCGTTGACGCCGAGGACGTGCTGAAAGCAACCAACGGCAGTGCGGTGCGGATCGCCTGGATGCGAACCGTCGAGCCGCTGCCGGAAGATCCATTGCTGCACGTCTGCACCCTGACGTACTTCTCTGATCTCACTCTGATCGGAGCCATCCTTGCCCAACACGGGGGACGAACGGCCAACACGGACCTGGAACTCGCCTCACTCGACCATGCGATGTGGTTCCACGCACCCTTTCGGGCCGACGAGTGGTTGATGTTCGTCATGGATTCGCCGGTCGCTTCTGGTGGGCACGGGCTAGCTCGCGGGGAGTTCTACCGACAGGACGGAACCCTGGTGGCATCGGCGGTCCAGGAAGCTTTACTCCGACGGTCACGGGGCTGACTGCTGCCGCGATTGCCCAGACGACCCCCCCCCAGGATGCGTTGTCGGCGGTGGCGCTGTGTACTGAGGGCATGGCCCACAAACGAACGGACATCGATCGCTTGCAGCCGGAGAATCTCTTGATTCCTCCGCTCTTTTCCAAGGAAGTCCTGGTTCCGAGGCGCAAGATGCCCGAGGGCGAAATGGAAATGCGCGTGGCGTATCAGGTCGTCCACGACGAGGCGATGCTCGACGGAAACGCTCGCATGAACTTGGCCACCTTCGTCACGACGTGGATGGGTGAGTACGCCGATCGGTTGTATGCCGAGTCCTATGACAAGAACATGATCGACAAAGACGAATACCCACAGACCGCTGCCATCGAACAGCGTTGCGTCGACATCGTGGCCGATCTGTGGAACGCCCCAGGTCCCACTATCGGAACCTCGACGATCGGATCGTCGGAAGCGTGCATGCTTGCCGGCCTTGCCTTCAAGCGGCGCTGGCAGCACTCCCGCCGAGCGGCGGGCAAGTCGACCGAGAAGCCGAACCTGGTGGTCAGTTCCACGGTTCAGGTTGTCTGGGAGAAGTTCTGCAACTACTGGGAAGTTGAAGCCCGATACGTTCCGGTCACCGCAGATTGCCTGGTGATGACACCGGAGAAGATGCTCGAACACGTCGATGAGAACACGATCGGAGTCGTGGGGATCCTGGGTGTCACTTATACCGGCTCCTACGAACCGATCGCCGAGCTTGCCGCAGCCCTCGACGAACTGCAGGAACGTACCGGCCTCGACGTGCCGCTGCACGTCGACGGGGCCAGCGGTGGGATGGTCGCTCCGTTCTTGCAACCTGACCTGGTGTGGGACTTTCGACTGAGCCGGGTCCACTCGATCAACACGTCGGGACACAAGTACGGCTTGGTCTATCCGGGCCTCGGTTGGGTGGTGTGGCGGAGCAAGGACGTGCTGCCCGAGGACCTGATCTTCCATGTGGCCTACCTCGGGGGAGACACCCCGACCCTTGGCCTCAACTTCTCGCGCCCGGGCGCGCAGGTGCTGCTCCAGTACTACGCGTTCTTGAGTCTGGGTCGAGCGGGTTACCACCACGTGCACTCGACCTCTCGCGAGACCGCGCTGACGATTTCCAGCGCTATTGCGCAGATGGGGCCGTTTGAGTTGCTCTCCACCGGCGAGGACATTCCGGTGTTCGCCTGGCGACTCAAGGAGGGACACACGGACAAGTGGAATCTGCGGGATCTGTCCGACCGACTCCGCATGCGGGGTTGGCAGGTTCCTGCCTACCCGATGCCCGCGGAACTCGATGACCTCTGGGTCATGCGGGTCGTTGTGCGCCTGGGCGTCTCGGCGGATCTGGGACGAATGCTGGTTGCCGACATTGAGCAGAGTGTGAAGTTCCTCGATGGTCTTTCGGCGCCGATGCCACGCGAAGAGGGCGCCGATGCCGCACCAACCGGCTACACCCACTGAATCAAGTCCGGTCGCGCAGCTGGACATGTGCCGACTTCGCCGAGTCTTGGTGTTGGGATTTGCTGACGGCCTAAGCTGACCCCGTGTCAACCGTTGCCCAAATCGTCGAGTGGTTGTCCAGGACGTACCCACCACGGCTGGCGGAGTCCTGGGACGCTGTCGGCTTGGTCGCAGGGCGCCCAGCGGCGCCGGTCCACCGCATCCTGGTGACCGTTGATGTGACGCAGGCAGTGGCCGGCCAGGCGGTTGCTGGCGGCTACGACCTGATCGTGGCGCACCACCCGCTCCTGCTCGGGGGCGTCACCTCGGTCGCCGCGACCAGCGCCAAGGGTCGGATCCTGCACGACCTGATTGAGGCGAACTGCGCGTTACTCACGGCCCACACGAATGCCGATGCTGCGCGCGAGGGAGTCAGTGATGCACTCGCGGCGTCGCTGGGTCTCGCCGAGACTGCACCGCTGGAGACATCGCCAGCGATCGCGCTTGACCACCTCCACGTCTACGTCCCAGAGTCCGACGCTGCTCTAATGCTCGACGCCTTGGCCGAGGCGGGTGCAGGCGCGATTGGCAACTATGACCGCTGTGCGTTCTTAGCCCCCGGGGTGGGAACGTTTAGGCCACTGCCAGGTGCAGCCCCTGCCATCGGAACCGTTGGAGAAGTGCAGACCGTCGATGAGGTGCGGTTAGAGGTTGTGCTCGCCCGGGCGGCTCGCGACGCGGTCATCACTGCGATGCGACGTGCCCATCCCTACGAAGAACCTGCGTTCGGCGTCGTCGAACTCGCGAATGTCCCCGCTGGCGAGGGCATCGGTCGAGTCGGCCGATTGACCTCACCCATGTCGCTGAGTGACTTCGCCGAGCGGGTCGCCGCGGCGGTGCCGACAAGTGCGGGTGGGATTCGGGTGGCAGGCGAGCTGGCGCGGACGGTGCAAACCGTCGCGGTTTGTGGCGGATCCGGCGACTCCCTGCTAGCGGATGCGAATCGGGCCGGTGCAGACGTGTTCGTCACAGCAGATCTGAAGCACCACCGCGTGCTCGACCACATCGAGGATGGCGGGTGTGCGGTCATCGATGTGGCTCACTGGGCCAGCGAGGCGCTGTGGTGCGACGTGGTTGCCGACCTACTGCGGGGTCACTTCGGTACAGCGCCCGATACCTTGGCCGTGGATGTGTCCCGGTTGGTCACCGACCCATGGCGCCTGCACCTTGGTACCGGCCATTCAGACCTTGACGACTTGATCGACCCAGCACCAGACGGAGGATCGTTGTAGTGAAGGCAAGTCCAGCAGCACAGCAGCAATTGCTTGAGGTTCAAGACCTCGATACCCGAATCGATCAGCTGAATCATCGGGAGGCGACGCTGCCCGAGGCGGTGGAGTTGGCAAAGCTGGACGATCAACTTGAGCAGCTGCGCTCGGAGGCGGCGACGGCTCAGGTGGAGGTCACCGATGTCTCCCGGGCGCTGGAACGGGCCGACAACGACGTGCAACAGGTTCGTACCCGAACCCGCAAGGACCAGGAGTTGCTCGATTCCGGGTCCATCACCTCGTCCAAACAGTTGTCGGAACTGCAACATGAGATTTCTTCCCTTCAGCGGCGACAGAACGAACTGGAGGATGTCGAACTCGAGGTGATGGAGGCCGCCGAGCAGGCACAGGGACTGGTGACTCGGCTGACCACCGCGATCGGCGACGCGCAAGCCCGGCGCGATGAGCTAGTGACCGCCCGTGACGGTGCACTGGCGGCGTTGAACGAGGACCGCGCGTCGAGTAGCGAAGGGCGCCAGCGGATTGCCGCGAGCGTCCCGGAAGACCTGCTCAAGCTTTACGACAAGATCCGCGCAGACCAGGGCGGCGTCGGCGCGGCACCCCTACGCGGTAACCGGTGCGACGGCTGTCACATGCAGATCTCGCCGATTGACATGAAGGAGATTGCAGCGGCTGCCCCCGACGAGGTCACCCGTTGCGAGTCATGCCGACGGATCTTGATTCGACCGGTTCCAACGGGATGACCGCCCACTACATCGTTGAAGCCGATGGTGGCTCACGTGGCAATCCCGGACCTGCGGCGTACGGAACGGTCGTTCGGTCCGGCACGACCGGGGAGGTCGTTGCTGAACAGGCCGACTACCTGGGGGTCGCCACGAACAACATCGCAGAGTACAGCGGGGTCCTGGCCGGCTTGGAGATCGTCGCCAACCTCGACTCACGGGCGTCCGTTGAAGCCAGGCTTGACTCCAAGTTGATCGTTGAGCAGATGAGCGGACGCTGGAAAATCAAGCATCCCGAGATTCGTGCCATCGCTCTGCGGGTTCGGGATGCCTTCCCCGCGGCCCAGGTCAGGTACACGTGGGTCCCACGCGCGCAGAACGTCGCCGCCGACGCACTGGTGAATGAGTCGCTCGACAACGTCGCTGCGGGACTTTCAGGGCGCATAGATCGATTCAGCTAGCGGTGTGACTGGCAACCGACGCCGATCTGTTCACCCATCTGGCGGCATCTTGGCAGCGCTCATTGATTTTCGCCAATGGCGGGGGTTCACTGGGCTCGTTCGCGTAAGAAAGGCGAGCACCGGAATTGTGAGGTCGCCGACGTGCGGCGCCTTTTGAATGGCGCTGCGGAACGACGGATGGCCGGAGGTTGCGGTGCTGTGGCTCCTCCGCCGCGCGCCTGGGCTGGGCGGACACGAAGACCCCTCCATCCCATATGTGGAGGGGTCTTCGACTGTGTCGAGAGGCTCGCGTTCCAACTCCGTCCCAAATGCGGAGGGCATCGCGGGTGCTTCTGACTCAGTTGTTCCCTCATCGCGACGCGGCAAACGTGATCAATGCCGTAGCCTGACCGCGGACGAGTCGGTCGGGTGATCGCGGCGCTGGCAACAGGGTCGAGGAAAGTCCGGACTCCACAAGGCAGGGTGGTGGGTAACGCCCACCCGGGGCAACCCGCGGGAAAGTGCCACAGAAAACAGACCGCCGGTGTGCAAGTGCCGGTAAGGGTGAAACGGTGGTGTAAGAGACCACCAGCGTTCCGGGTGACCGGAGCGGCTCGGCAAACCCCACCTGGAGCAAGGTCAAGAGGGTGGGAGGCTTCGGCCTCCTGCTTGCGCAGACGAGTCGCCTGCTCGATGTCTGCGGGTAGACCGCACGAGACTGTCGGCAACGGCAGCCCTAGATGGATGATCACCAACGCGCTCTCGGTTCGCCGGGGTCGCGGCTCACAGGATCCGGCTTACAGACCGACTCGTCCCCCTTCGGCCCGGAGAACCGCCTTCCACTTCAAGACCAGCTCCACGAAGAATGAAGTCACGGTGTTGGGATCGGCAACGGCGGTGCGACCGCAGCGTGTGGGGGTTGAACGACGCGTGACACCCTGAGCGTCGTGGTTAGCCTTTTGCGGCGCTTCCTGCGACCCTACGGACGCGCCCTCACCGTGGTGATCGTGTTGGTATTTCTCCAGGCGATGGCCAACTTGTTTCTGCCAACTCTGAATGCCGACATCATCAACAACGGCGTGGTCAAGGGTGACATCCGCTACATCATCACCATCGGTGCGGTGATGCTCGCGGTCACGTTTGGGCTGGGGATCTGCTCGGTCGTCGCCGTGTACTACAGCGCCCGCACAGCGATGGGATTCGGCCGCGACGTGCGGGCCTCAATGTTTGGTCGCGTCCAGGAGTTCTCGCTACACGAGGTCAACGAGTTCGGAACGCCTTCGCTGATCACCCGCAACACCAACGATGTCCAGCAAGTGCAGATGTTGGTTCTCATGGGCCTCACGATGTTGGTGCTCGCACCGATAACGGCAATCGGCGGAATCGTGATGGCTGTTCGGCTGAATGTTCAGTTGTCGGGCCTTCTGCTTGTCATCATCCCGCTGATGGCCGTCGTCATCGGCCTGCTGATGGTCCGCGCGGTCCCGCTCTTCCGATCCATGCAGGTCAAGATCGACCGCATCAACGAGGTCCTGCGCGAGAACCTGGCCGGCATTCGGGTCATCCGCGCATTCGTGCGGACTGAGCACGAGCAGAAACGCTTCGCGGTCGCCAACGATGACTTGACCGATACCTCGCTGCGGGTTGCTCGGCTGTTCGCGTTGATGATGCCGATCCTCATGTTGGTCATGAATGGATCGAGCGTGGCCATCATCTGGTTCGGCGGTCACCTGATCAACACCGGAGACATGCAGATCGGCGACTTGACGGCGTTCCTGCAATACATCACCCAGATCCTCTTCGCGGTCATGATGGCCGTGATGATGTTCGTGATGGTGCCGCGAGCCGCCGCGTCCGCCGAACGAATCCAAGCAGTGCTGACGACCCAACCGGCTATCCACGACCCCAGCAACCCCGTGCCGCTACCGACGACCGTCAACGAGCTGACCACCGAGGTGGACTCCGTGGCCGGGACGCACTCGGCTGACGCTGGTTCCGCAACCGGACGTATCGAATTCCGCGACGTGGAGTTTCGCTACCCGGGCGCCCAAGACCCCGTCCTGGAGCGGATCAACTTCACCCTCGAACCGGGCCGGACCACCGCGATTGTCGGCGGAACCGGATCAGGCAAAACGACTTTGATCAATCTGATTCCCCGCCTCTACGACGTCAGCGGGGGCGCGATCATGCTCGACGGCGTCGATATCCGCGACTTGAAACAAGCCGACCTGTGGAGCCAGCTGGCGCTGGTGCCGCAAAAGGCGTTTCTCTTCAGCGGCACAGTCGCAAGCAACGTGCGCTTCGGTAACGCCCACGCAAGCGATGAGCAGGTCTGGCACGCGCTTCGGGTAGCCCAAGCCGAACCCTTCGTCTCCGCGCTTGCGGAGCAACTTGACTCACCGATCGACCAGGGTGGCGCCAACGTGTCGGGCGGGCAACGGCAGCGGCTCGCCATCGCACGGGCGCTGGTCCGTAAGGCACCCTTCCTCATCTTGGACGACAGTTTCTCAGCGCTGGACTACGCCACCGACGCCCGACTTCGTGCAGCGCTACGGAAAGAGGAGACCGGCGCGACTGTGTTGATCGTCGCGCAACGCGTCAGCACGATTCTGCACGCCGACAAGATCATCGTGTTGGACCAAGGGCTGGTCGTCGGCATGGGTACCCACGCCGAACTGATGGACACCTGTCCGACCTACCTGGAGATCGTCAGCTCCCAGCTGTCGGTCGAGGAGGCGGCATGAGCGCTGCCACGACCACATCGGGTGGCGCCAGCAACCCACGCCGACCGCAAGGAATGTTCGGCCCCGGCCATGGGGTTGGCATGGGTCTGCCACCAGAGAAGGCGCGTGATTTCAAGGGGACTGCCCGGCGAATGGGTCGGCGGTTGCGACCCGAGCGGCTGATCATTGTGATCGTCCTCCTGCTGGGGATTACCAGCGTCTTCTTTGCCGTCATTGGACCCAGGTTGCTCGGCAACGCAACCAACATCATCTTCAATGGAGTGGTCGGAAAACAACTGCCCGCTGGCACGACTCAAGCGCAGGCTGAAGCGATGCTGCGCGCATCTGGCAGGGGTCAGCAGGCCGATCTGCTCTCCGGCATGACCATCACTCCAGGTCAGGGGATCGACTTCACAGCGCTCGGCAACATCATTGCGCTGGTCGCGGTGGTCTACCTACTGAGCTCGCTGTTCGCTTGGGCGCAGAACTACCTCATGGCCGGGGTAACGCAGCGAGTCATGTTTCGGTTGCGCGAGGACGTGGATCTCAAGCTGGGCCGACTACCACTGAGGTACTTCGATACCCACGCCCGTGGCGACCTGCTCAGCCGGGTCACCAACGACATCGACAACATCGCGACCACGCTGCAGCAGACACTCACCCAACTGATCACCTCGGTCCTGACAGTTATCGGCGTGCTCATCATGATGGTCTGGATCAGCCCGTTGCTGGCGGTGATTTCGCTGTTGACTGTGCCGCTGTCGTTCATGGTCACGCTGGCTATCGCTAAACGCTCACAGCGGCAGTTCGTTGGTCAGTGGAAGTGGACGGGCACGCTCAACGGACATGTCGAGGAGATGTACAGCGGCCACGAACTGGTTAAGGTCTACGGTCACCAAGAACAGGCAATGGCGGACTTCGACGAGGCCAACCAGAAGATGTACGAGTCGTCATTCAGGGCCCAGTTCATCTCCGGCACGATCCAGCCAGCGATGGCGTTCATCGCCAACATCAACTACGTCCTCATCGCCGTCATCGGCGGACTGCGAATCGCCAGTGGATCCATGTCGCTGGGCGATGTGCAGGCCTTCATTCAGTACTCCCGCCAGTTCACCATGCCAATCACCCAAATCGCCAGCATCACGAATCTGGTCCAGTCCGGACTGGCATCGGCAGAGCGAGTGTTTGAACTGCTCGACGAGGACGAACAGATTCCTGAGACCGCCGACCCGCAGTCACTCGGTAAGCGGCAAGGACACATCCAATTCGACGAAGTGTCCTTCCGGTACCTGCCCGACAAACCGCTGATAGACGGCCTCACCCTCGACGCGCGCCCAGGGCAGTCCATCGCAATCGTGGGACCTACCGGCGCTGGCAAGACCACGCTGGTGAATCTGCTCATGCGCTTCTACGAGATCGATGGCGGCTGCATCCGATTCGACGGCGTCGACATCACCGAGCTCACTCGAGACGAGTTGCGTCGGTCGTTCGGAATGGTGCTGCAGGACACGTGGCTGTTCCAAGGGACTATCAAAGAGAACATCGCGTACGGGGCCCATGAGCCCAGTGACGCAGCCATCGTGCGTGCTGCCGAGGCCGCTCACGTCGACCGGCTGGTTCGGACTCTGCCCGACGGCTACGACACCATGCTGGGCACCGACGCTGCGAATATTTCAGCTGGTGAGCAGCAGCTACTCACCATCGCGCGGGCGTTCCTGGCAGACCCTGCGGTGCTGATCCTTGACGAGGCAACGAGTTCGGTCGACACCAGAACCGAAGTCCTGATTCAAAAGGCGATGGCTGATCTGCGCAAGAACCGGACGAGCTTTGTCATTGCCCACCGACTGTCGACGATCCGCGACGCCGATGTCATCTTGGTGATGGACGCCGGGCAGATCATCGAGACGGGCACCCACGACGAGCTGATTGCTGCCGGCGGCTTCTACTACAACCTGTACAACAGTCAGTTCCTCGCGAGCTACGACCAGGCAGCCGACAGCTCGGTCAGCTAGTCCTTGAATACGTGGCGAACCGATCGTCCATCGATGCTTGGCGCTGGCATTCCAGCCGGGGGTTCTGCCTAGCAGCCCGGGCCGGGCGTTGATTTCCGTGCTTGAACTCACAAGTATTCCGGCAAGGTTCACCTCACATCCACATCCGGCCTTCGGTGGGCCTAGGCTGCGCTGCGAGAGCACACCTTCGCTGGGTTTATGGCCTCGGGAAGGCTCGTGGTCGCAGCGGCTGGGAGAGCGGGGACGAGAACGGCAATGGACATTGCGCTTGCGAGCCTGATCTTGCTCTTCGCCCTCGCGCTCGTCTTCGACTTCACGAACGGGTTTCACGATGCGGCCAACAGCGTCGCCACCGTGGTCGCGACTCGAGCACTGCCTGCGCGCTGGGCGCCGGCCTTTGCGGCGACCTTCAACTTCGTGGCGTACTTCGTCGTTGGGACGGCCGTCGCGAGCACGATCGCCAAGACGGTCAAGACTGACTACGCCGAATTTGGAGTCATCTTTGCCGCCCTTTTCGCGGCGGTGGTGTGGAACTACATCACCTGGCACCTCGGGCTGCCGTCGTCCTCGAGTCACGCCATCATCGGTGGGCTGGTGGGCGCAGGTCTCGCTGCGGGGGGATTTGCGGCAATCTCTTGGGACAGCGTTGAGAAGGCTGGAATCGGCATCGGCCTGTCTCCCGTCGTCGCCATCGTGATCGCCATTGTGGCGATGTATCTGATATCCGGAGTCCAACGAATCCTGCACTGGCACGACAACCATCCGGTCTTCAAGGGCCTGCAACTCGTAGCGGCCGCGGGACTATCGTTTGGACACGGTGCCAACGACGCCCAGAAAACCATGGGAGTCATGGCCGCCCTCCTTCTCGGGGCCGGCTACACGAGTGTGGGAACCGACGGAAAGACGATCGAGGTCCCCGAATGGGTTGCACTGTCCGCTTACGGCGCTATCGCCCTCGGCACGTTGTGGGGTGGCTGGCGAATTATCGAGACGATGGGCCTGAAGATCACGACGTTGCACGCGAACTCCGGTGCGGCCGCCAACATCGGTGCGACCACGGCGATCTTTGGCGCGACATCCCTAGGGATGCCCATCTCAACCACCCACGCTGCGGCTGGCTCCGTGGTGGGTGCCGGAGTTGCCTCGGGCGAAGGCGCCAACTGGCGGGTAATCGGCGAGATGCTGCTGGCCTGGCTGATTACGATTCCTGCTGTCGGAGCGGTGGCTTTTGGCCTCTACTGGCTGACACAGCTACCGATCGTCCTGGCCTGGATCGCCATCGGTGCGATTGTCATCGTGTTTGGTTCCTGGGCCATCTGGGCCATGCTCCACACTATCCACGCCAGTGACGTCGAGGCGGAGATTCTCAGTGAAGATGAACTCGAGGAGCCACTGCCCATGCACCCGCGGATCGAGGGCCACGGGCCAGTTGAGTGAGGACCTAGCCCCAGTAACGACCTAGCGCCGAGCGTGCGGGTAGACCTCCACCCGGTTCTGGAAGCTAAGGATCTTGGGGTTGGCTATGACGCCATCGCGGATCTCGATTGCGCGGGAGATCGTGGCATCGGCCTCCCAGGCCGTCGGACCACTCATGACTGACCGCAGATAAGGTAGCAACGACTCACTGATGTCCCACGTCGCGCTGTTCCAGAGGTAGGTGGGGGAGTGGTCGACGGCGTAGTAGGACATGCCGTGCCCAACGTCGAACGTGGGATCTTCAAACGTGGTGGGCCGTGCGAATTCGAACCCCATGCCGAGGTCGCACGAAACGTCGACGAACAACGTCCCGGTGGAGAACAGCGCCAAGTCCTCGTTCGTCACGAACATCATCGGAGCGTCGGTGTCCTGCAAGACGCAGTTGACGACGATGTCGAACTTGGACAGGTACTGCGCTGCGCTGATGTCGCCGCCGGTCGTCTCGATGAAGGTTCGGCTCGAATCGGCCACATCTCGATCAAGATGTTCAAGGACAACTGTTGGAATCGGCGATGCCACCGCGGCGACTTCACGCATTGTCAGGACGGTGACGTCGTGAATGCCGAGGGCCTGGAGGGCATTGATGGCTCCTCGGGCAGTATTGCCGAACCCGATGACCGCGGCGTTGAGTTGCCTACCGTAGGTACCAGTGGAACCAATCAGCGTCATTGCGTGGAGGACCGAACAGTAGCCCGCGAGTTCGTTGTTCATGTGAAACACGTGCAGGGAAAACTCTCCTGACGCCTTCCAGATGTTCATCGCTTCCCACGCAATCAGGGTCAGCTTGTTGTCGATGGCTACCTGTGTCAGTTCGGTGTCCTGCACTGCGTGCGGCCAACCCCACAGCACCTGACCCCGGGAGAGTCGCTGCGCGTCCGCCAGCGTCGGCTTCGGCAGCAGCACGACGTCGCGCTCGGCGAAGATGGCTTCCGCAGAATCGATCCCGGCGACCAGTGGGGCCAGCGCCTCATCCGGATAGCCGAACTTCTCGCCGTAGCCCTGCTCGAGGTAGATCCGGGCGCGCAGGTCGGCATCGATCTGATCCAGGTGCCGGGGGTGCAGCGGCAGGCGTGACTCGTTCTCTTTGCGCGAGGTCGCCAATACTCCGAGGCTGAGTTGGTCCATGCAGGCATTGTCTACCCACAGCGAACTCGACGCTGCGTCGGCCGCGAGTGGCGAAGGTTCGAGCACCGGCGGCCCGAAACCTACCTAGACGCCGGGCCCGTCGAGGCGGTCATCTACTTTGCCGCACAGCTTCCCGATCGTTGCCAACTCACGTTGACTGAAGAGGTCCAGGAAGTACGCCCGCACGCCTTCGACGTGATCTGGAGCGGCCTTCTGCAACGCGGCGAAGCCCTCGGCGGTCAGTACGGCGAACAATCCCCGCCGGTCATCCGGGCAATCTGCGCGCTCAAGTAGACCTGCCTTCACCATCCGGTCGACCTGGTGGGAGAGCCGACTGCGAGATGACAGGGTGACGTCGGCCAGGTCGCTCATTCGCATCCGACGCTTCGAAGACTCCGACAGGCGGACGAGGATCTCGTAATCGGCGAGGGACAGGTTGTGCTTGTGTTGCAGATCGCGGCCGAGGTGGTCTTGGAGTTTGCGATTCGCGCTCAGAAATGTTCGCCAGATTCGCTGCTCAGGGTCACTCAGCCAGTCGGTCATATCGGGCCCATCTACCCCTGGGGGGCGTTGCAAGTTGATTGATCAAGGATGCCAGCCCTGGGCCAGCCATGCCCGGTCTTGACCCAATTCAGTTCCACCGCCGCTATGCGGGACGGGGCAACTCGCGACCAACCCGGGCCCATCAGGGCAGCGTCAGGATTTCAGAACCGGTATCGGTGACCAGCAGCGTGTGCTCAAACTGTGCAGTCCACTTGCGATCCTTGGTGACGACGGTCCAGTCGTCAGACCAGATCTCGTAGTCGATGGTTCCCAGCGTCAACATTGGTTCGATGGTGAAAGTCATGCCCGGTTCCAGCGTTAGATCGATTGCGGGATCGTCGTAGTGCGGGACGATCAGGCCTGAGTGGAATGCCGTGCCAATCCCGTGGCCGGTGAAGTCGCGCACCACGCCGTAGCCGAAGCGTTTGGCATAGGACTCGATGACCCGGCCGATGACGTTCAGCGAGCGACCGGGCGCCACCGCCTTGATCGCGCGCATCGTCGCCTCGTGTGTGCGTTCGACCAGCAGACGCGCCTCGGACTCAACCTCGCCCGCCAGGAAGGTGGCATTGGTATCCCCGTGCACGCCACCGATGAATGCGGTGATGTCGATGTTGACGATGTCGCCCTCGGCGATCACTGTGGAATCGGGGATCCCGTGGCAGATGACCTCGTTAAGTGACGTGCACAGCGACTTCGGGTAGCCCCGGTACCCCAGTGTCGAGGGGTACGCATTGTGGTCGCACAGGAATTCGTGCCCGATCTGGTCCAAGTAGTCAGTGGTCACCCCGGGTCCGACGTTGCGTCCAACCTCCTGCAACGCCTGGGCTGCGATTCGCCCGGCGATTCGCATTCGCTCGATGGTGTCGGAGTCTTTGACCTCGGGGCCGACGTAGGCGGCAGGAGCGGGCTTGTCGACGTATTCGGGACGCGGGATGGTTGCCGGTACCGCGCGTCGGGGCGACAAGGTTCCCATTTGCAGCGGCATGCATGAAGTGTAAACGTCACGATAGGTTGACCGCGTCGGCGCTTGGGTTTGCAATCTCTCGAGACGCCTGCAGGGCGAGACCATCGATTCGAGAGGTTGGGGAGACACCGTGGACGTAGAACCCGATGCCTGGTGGTGGTGCTTGAAGCACAGCCGGGTCGAACATGGGCCCGGGTGCCCCAACTCCGATCGCCTCGGTCCGTTCGAGACCGAACGGGAGGCCACCAACGCCATCGAACTGGCCCGTGAGCGGAACCAGAAATGGACCGACGAGGACAGACGGTGGAATGGCGAACCGGAAGACCCCAACGCCCCCAAGATCTTTTAGTACCCGACCTGCGTGAACATTCTGCGATCGTCACTGTGAAACGCTCCTGTCATGACTCCTGAGCCCAAAGCCCCCGCACGCGACCCGTTCGACCTTCCCGACGTTTCCGGGCTATCGGTCGGGGTGCTCGGCGGAACCGGCGAACAGGGACGCGGCCTGGCTTACCGCTGGTCGCTTGCGGGGCATTCGGTGATTCTCGGATCTCGCGATGCCGGTCGAGCCCAGGCTGCCGCGACGGAGCTCGGCAACGGCGTGAGAGGTGCTGCCAACGTCGAATGCGCCACTGAGGCCGACGTGGTTGTGGTCGCGGTTCCGTGGGTCGGGCATGGCGAGTTGTTGGCTTCGCTGCGGCCTCAACTGGTGGGAAAGATCGTGGTCGATTGTGTCAATCCGCTTGGCTTCGACAAGCAAGGTGCGTTCGCGCTGACGGTAGAGGAGGGCTCGGCCGCTCAACAAGCGGCAGCGATTCTTCCCGAGTCGCGGGTGGTGGCGGCCTTCCATCACCTCAGCGCTGTCCTGCTGCTAGACGCAGACGTCGCCGAATTGAACACTGACGTGATGGTTCTCGGCGACGACCGCGACGCAGCCGAAATCGTCCAAGCGCTCGCCGGACAGTTGCCGGGCGTTCGTGGGATCTACTCCGGTCGGCTGCGCAACGCCCACCAGGTCGAGGCGCTCACGGCAAACCTCATCTCGGTTAATCGCCGCTACAAGGCTCATGCGGGCGTGCGATTGACCGATGTCTGACGTGCTCAGGCGACCTTGACTGCTTGCCGGTCCACCCGAGTGGTCAGTGGTACTGGTGCGATTCGTC
>JAGNDY010000015.1:0-12411 GCA_018003655.1 Candidatus Nanopelagicales bacterium | reverse complement strand
CTCATCTCGGTTAATCGCCGCTACAAGGCTCATGCGGGCGTGCGATTGACCGATGTCTGACGTGCTCAGGCGACCTTGACTGCTTGCCGGTCCACCCGAGTGGTCAGTGGTACTGGTGCGATTCGTCCGGGTACGCACCTGAGGCGACCTCGTCGGCCCAGGTTGTGACCGCTTGGGTGAGCACTGAGCGCAGGTCGGCGTACTGCTTGACGAATTTCGGTTTGCGACCCGAGCTCAGTCCGGCCATGTCCTGCCAGACAAGAACCTGAGCATCCGTTCCCGCGCCCGCTCCGATCCCGATAGTGGGGATGGCCAGTGAGCGGGTGACGGCTTCGGCCAAGTCGGCGGGTACGACCTCAAGCACAACAGCAAATGCACCCGCGTTCTGCAGTGCCTTGGCGTCCTGGAGCAAGGTATGTCCGGCTTCGCCGCGTCCTTGCACTCGGTACCCGCCCATGGTGTTGACCGATTGTGGGGTCAAGCCCAGGTGCGCCATGACCGGAATTCCGGCGGCGACCAGCGCTTCAACTTGCGGAAGAACCCTGGCTCCGCCCTCGAGCTTCACGGCGTGGGCACCGGCTTCCTTCATGAATCGAGCCGCAGTCTCCATCGCTTGCGCCGGCGAGCTCTGGTACGAGCCGAAAGGCAGATCGGCGACGACCATTGCGCGTCGCGAGCCGCGAACGACCCCGCGGGTGAGCGGGATTAACTCGTCGACCGTGACCGGCAACGTGGAGTCGTACCCATAGACGACGTTTGCGGCGGAGTCTCCAACGAGGAGGACGGGGATCCCCGCATCATCGAAGACGCCAGCGGTCAGTGCGTCGTAACAGGTGATCATCGACCAGTGTTCGCCCCGGGCCTTACCAGCCGCCAAGTCGTTGACCGTGATTCGCCGGACCGGGCCGTCGCCGCCAGCTGATTGCCCGCCATACAGGGCGTGTTCGTTCGACATGAGGATCTCTCCCATCTCGAGGCTGCTTGGTGCAGTCCCCGGATCGCCTCCATACTCGCATGGGGGCCCGCACTATGCATAGAGCAAGCAGCCGACCTCACAAACCTGGCGGTTTCCGACCCGCGGCTAGGTGCCGAGATTGCCAGGGATTATCGTCAGCAAATGGCCCGCACTCGGAGTGAAAAAGTCGACGAGGCCATCGTCGCTTCGAGTTTGGCGGTCATAGCCGATCGGGGTATTGAGGGATTCTCGGTCGAGGAGGTCGCCTCCCGGGCAAGCGTCGGCAAGGCCACCATCTACCGCAGATATACGGACCGCCAGGACCTCATCAATTCAGCGTTGGAAACTCTGAATGACGACCTGCCCGCCATCAACCCGGCGTCGACGGCCGTGGACGCCTTGGTCGACATGTTGGAATGGGTTCGAACCAGCAAGAGCTCGGGCACCGAGCTGCTGCCCCGCATCTACGCGCAAGCACGGTCCAATCCAGCGTTGTTCGACCTCTGCTACGCCCGCGTTGTTGAACCACGCTGGGACAGAGTCCGGCAAGTGATCGGACGGGGTATCGACAGCGGTGAGCTCCGCGCCGACCTCGACGTCGAGATTGCGTGCGCGATCTTGGTCTCACCGGTGCTGATGTTCAATCTGCTGCAAGGTCGAGGAGAGCTAACGGATCGCAAGGACTTTGCAGCTCGGCTCGTTGAGCAGGCCCTTGGTGGCCTGGCTCCGGTCGACTCCAAGGCTCGACGATTGCCGCGGCTGCCGTTGACGAGCCGACGACTTCGCAAGGCGCTGGCGTCAGAGGTGTAGCGTCTTTGGACCCAAATGCGCGGTGTTGATCCACGCATGACTTACGCTTGTCCGTGTGTCTCTAACCCAGGATCAATCCGCCGACCCGAGTGGATCGCCCGCACAGCCGCTGGCTGAGCGCGAGCAAGTCCCCTTGTCTGGCACTAACGGTGGCAAGCCACCCAGGGTCAAGAAGCCACGTTCGCGCCGCCGTCGGATCTTCTACCGCGTCCTGCTCGCCATCTTCGCCTTCTTGCTGGTCGTCGTGAGCTGGGCCTCGTGGTCTCTCTACCGGGCGACCCAAAGCTCCGAAGGCGAGCCGACTGAGGTCATCGCTGCGACGTGGGCACGCGATCACCACCTCGGATTCGTGGTCGCCAAGGCAGAGGACTTTTACTACCGCTATATCGACACTACGCCGGTCGGGGGAGAGCCCACTGAGGCTGCGGCTATCGATGCCGGATCAGACGATGGGGTGGCAAGCGGAACCGCCAGTGACGGAACCTCCACCGAGACCGGTACTACGCCGACGGGTGCCGTGCTTGAGCACCTGCAACCTCCCGCCACCATGAACAGCCCCGCTGGCAAGAATCTGCCGGACGAGGGCGTGTGGCAAGCGACCAAGTCGACCGTCGACGGAACGCCAGCAATCTACGTAGCGCGGGTTCGACCCGACGGGATCCATACGAGTGTCTTCGCGTCCTTGATGTGGATCGACACCAAGTTGGCGAAGTTCGGATTCGTGCCCGGGTACCAAGAACCGGGCGGATCGTCGCCAACCGGCGGAGCAATGCCCAAGTCGTGGGTACCTGACGCGTTGGCCTCGTTCAACGGAGGGTTCCGCCTGCAGGATTCGCAGGGCGGCTACTACAACGCCGGTCAGACCGTCGCGCCCCTGCGGGACGGAGCAGCCTCTGCCGTCATTTACAAAGATGGCCGGATGAAGATCGGCAAATGGAACCGCGACGTGACGATGAGCAAAGACGTTCAAACAGTCCGGCAGAACCTCAACCTCATCGTTGACAAGGGACGCTCGCAGATCAACGGCAGTGGTGGGTCTGAGTGGGGGGCAACAACTGACGGCGCGAGTCTGGCCTGGCGCTCGGCTGTCGGCCAGCGTTCCGACGGCAGTGTCGTGTACATCGGATCGCCGTCGTTGTCTGCGGATGCGCTGGCGAACACATTGGTCGAGGCCGGAGTCCGCCGAGCCATGACGTTGGATATGAACAATTGGTGGGTCGCGGGCTTCTACTACCGAAAGACGCCGAACGGCGACCTGGCGTGCAAGAAGCTCGATCCGGCGATCCAAGAAGGCTGCGATCGCTTCCTCAACAAGTACAAGCGCGACAACTTTGCGGTGCTGGCCAAATAGCACCTGAGCCCGCGACTCGAACAGGTTGCCATGGGTAACGTGTTTGCATGCCCCGGCTATTGAGCGCGACCGTCCTGGTAGCGGCGGCGTCCTGCGTTGCTGCCGGCGTTGTGGTTATGCCAGCGAACGCGGCACCTGCCAGCATCTCGCGAGCAGGTCTCGCGCCAGGCGGCATCGCGCCAGGAAGTATCGCGCCAGCAGGCCTCGCCACGGGCAAACGGCCGGTGACGCACCGTTCGCCCAGAACCGGCCGCGATGACTTCGTCTTCGGCCTCGCCGATCATCGACCCAACATGCGCAGCTTGCGTTCGGACGTAAATCGCCGTTCGCTGGTAAGGGCAAAGGGTCAGACGCAGTGGATCTCCTGCAAGGGTCCGGGCACCGAGACGACGCCGAACCCACCTCCTGGTTCATCGGCTCTCGAACCGTCAGCATCCGGTTCCACCGCACCGACGGTGCCCGCAGATCCACCAAGATCGACTGGGCCTACGGTCGTTTTGGTCGCCGGGTTGGGGGCCAGCCACTTGTATTGGAATCGGGTCAGACCACTGCTTCGGCCCACGACGCGAGTCTGTTGGTATGACCGACCGGGCCTCGGATACAGCCCTGCGCGCGTCGGTCGCCGAGTGACCACAGCCCGCCAGGCGCGAGAGTTGAACGCAGCACTGGCAGCGGCTGGCGAAACGGGCAAGTACGTCCTCGTCGGGCACTCCTACGGTGGTCTGCTGGCCCGATCGTTCGCTAATCAGTACCGCTCGCAAACCGCTGGTTTGGTGCTGGTCGATGCCTCGTACAGCACCCAATGGCGCTACTCCGGCAAGTACTGGTCGGAGGGCGGCGCGACGATCAATATGAAGCACACCGAGCGTGACACCAATGGTCGGCCTCGGATGGGGAACAAGCCCTTGTTTGTCATCGGCGCCGGACGCGGCAACTCTGCTCAGTGGCAACGGATGCAGTCGGTGGCCGCTCGGCTCGGTCGTAACTCGGTCCATGTGACGGCTCGCCGATCAACCCACGTGGTGATGGCGAGCAACCCAAAGATCGTGGCTACCGCCATCACTTCGGTGGTCGCCGCAGCTCCCCAGAAACGAAAGCTCAGGAGCTGCCGCAAGACCCTGGCGTCAGTGTGGGCGCCACTTGGCGGCTTCTGCGGTCGACGTCGCTAGCCGCACAACGAACTGGCGCCGGTTGGCACTTGGTCACCGCACGTTGCGCCTCACCGCGAGCCTTAGCGCTGCGAGTCGATTGGTTCACGCCAACGGTTCGTCACCGGCAAACGCCGGTCGCGGCCGAATGCCAATCGAGTGATCTTGGTACCCGGCGGGTATTGGCGCCGCTTGTATTCGGCCGCGTCGGTCAATCTAACGATCCGCTCGGCCAGTTGTTGGTCGAATCCCAGCCCGACCAAGTCGCGCGTATCGACGCGCCCTTCCACGTACGCCGTCAAGATGGCGTCGAGTTCCTCGTAGTCAGGTAGCGAGTCGGTATCGAGTTGGTCAGGCCGCAGTTCCGCGCTCGGTGGTTTGTCGATGGATCGCGTTGGAATCGGCGGAACCTCACCGAGCGCTTCAGCGCGGTGATTGCGCCATCGGGCAAGCTTCCAGACCAGCGTCTTCGGGACATCCTTGATCGGTCCAAAGCCACCAACCGCATCCCCGTAGATCGTGGTGTACCCGACCGCGAGTTCGCTCTTGTTGCCGGTGGCTAGAACTAGATGCCCCTCGGCATTCGAGATGGCCATCAGCGTCGTTCCGCGGACACGGGCCTGCAGGTTCTCCTCGGCCAAGCCCGACAAGTTGAGCAGCCCCTGATATGCGTCGATCATGCTCGCGATTGGGACGGTCCGGATGTGCAGACCCGTGCGCTCGGCGAGGTCGTAGGCGTCGTCAACGGAGTGCCCGGACGAGTAGACCGACGGCATCGCGGCGCCGTAGACGTTCTCCGCGCCCAGTGCGTCGCATGCGATAGCGGCAACCAACGCCGAGTCGATGCCGCCCGAAAGACCGAGCACCACACTGTTGAGGCCATTCTTGCGAACGTAATCCCGCAGCCCGAGTTCCACTGCTCGATACACCTCTTCGTCGATCCCGATGCTTGGCTCGACGGTTCCCGACTCGAGTCCGCCGGATGCATCAACGTCGACCATCAGGAGTTGCTCGTCGAAGCGCGTTGCATCGGTTGCCACCGATCCGTCTGGCCGGACAGCCATGGAGCCCCCATCGAAGACGAGCTCGTCTTGGCCTCCGACGCAGTTGACGTACAGGACGCCGACCTGGGCCTCGCGGGCCCGCTGGCGGCATAAGTCCAATCGCGTCCCGTGCTTGCCCTGCTCAAACGGCGAGGCATTGATCACGAGGAGGAGTTCGCAGTCCCTCGCAGCGACTTCGGCGGGACTGTCGGCTTGCCAAAGGTCCTCGCAGATGGCGATCGAACAACGGTGCCCCGCAATGTCGATAACGCACGCCTGGTCACCGGCAGCGAACAGCCGTTGTTCGTCGAAGACCCCGTAGTTGGGCAGATGGTGTTTGAGGTAGGTCGCAGTCACGAATCCGTCTTTGATTACGGCGGCGGCATTTCGCGGGTGGCCGTCGACGTGGGCGAGTACGCCGAGCACGACCGTCAGGCCACCATATCCGGACGCCGCAATAGCGCGCGCCAGTTCGGCGCTCTGGCGATGCGTCGCGTTCTGGAATGACGCACGTAGCGCCAGATCCTCGATGGGATAGCCGGTCAACGCCATCTCCGGGAAAAGGACGGCATGCGCGCCGCCTGTTGCCGCCCTGCCGACGGCGTCCAGGATGAGGGCAGCGTTGCCGGCGAGATCACCCACAGTCGGGTTGATCTGCGCGAGCGCGACGCGAATCGGATCCATGCCTGGGAACCCTAGTGGCTCGGTAACCCCGGAAGGTGGGGACCCGAGTTGCGGACATGGCAGGATGCTCGGCATGGATAAGCAGACCGAGTTTGTGCTCCGGACCATCGAGGAGCGCGATATTCGATTCGTTCGTTTGTGGTTCACCGATGTTCTCGGGATGCTCAAGTCGGTGGCGATTGCCCCGGCCGAGCTTGAAGGCGCCTTCAGCGAGGGAATTGGGTTCGACGGATCGGCGATCCAGGGCTTCGCGCGCGTTAGCGAGTCGGACATGCTTGCCCAACCCGATCCGGCGACGTTTCAGGTGCTTCCCTGGCGGGGCGAGACCCTCGGGGTGGCAAGGATGTTCTGCGACATCGCCCTGCCGGACGGAAGCCCCTCCTATGCCGATCCGCGTTGGGTGCTCAAGCGCACGCTCGCCCGCGCCGCGGACATGGGATTCACGTTCTATACCCACCCGGAGATCGAGTTCTTCCTCTTCAAGGAGCTACCAGGCGGGGGACGGCTGCCGGTCCCGGTTGACGATGTGGGCTACTTCGACCACGCACCCCAAGGCGGCGGCCAGGACTTCCGCCGTACCGCCATCACGATGCTGGAAAGCATGGGCATCTCGGTCGAGTTCAGCCACCACGAGGGCGCACCGGGCCAGCAGGAGATCGACCTTCGCTACGCCGATGCGCTGAGCACCGCCGACAACATCATGACGTTCAGATTGGTCGTCAAGGAGGTTGCCCTCGAGCAGGGCTTGTACGCCTCCTTCATGCCGAAGCCCTTCCGCGATCACCCAGGCTCCGGAATGCACACTCACATGAGCCTGTTCGAGGGTGAGCGCAATGCCTTCTATGAGCCCGGCGCGGAGATGCAACTGTCGAAGGTGGGCCGGTCGTTCATCGCCGGTCTGCTCAAGTACGCACCGGAGATCACGGCCGTCACCAACCAATGGGTCAATTCCTACAAACGTCTGGCCGGTGGAGACGAGGCGCCCTCATTCATCTGTTGGGGCCACAACAACCGATCCGCCCTGGTGCGCGTGCCCATGTACAAGCCGCACAAAGGCAACTCGACCCGCATCGAGTACCGCGCGTTGGACTCGGCCTGCAACCCGTACCTGGCGTTGGCGCTGCTGCTCGCCGCTGGCCTCAACGGCATCGAGGAGAACCTCGAACTACCGCCCGGTGCCGAGGACGACGTTTGGTCGTTGTCGGCATCGGAACGCCGCGCCATGGGCCTAGAGCCCTTGCCCACCAGTCTCAATCGGGCCATCCAAGCGATGGAGCGTTCCGAACTTGTGGCTGACACCCTCGGTGAGCACGTCTTCGAGTTCTTCTTGCGGAACAAGCGCGCGGAGTGGGAAGAATACAGCCGCGAGGTCACCGAGTACGAGCGCGAGCGGTACTTGCCGGTGCTGTGACGATGCCGAATCCTGTTGCTCGCGGCCGGCCCTCACGCCGGTCGAGTTCGACAGCGGCCCAACTCATCCGACTCGGCTTCACGGATGTCTCGACCGCACAGGAGTTGCTCACCTCGGCTGATCTGAAGGTCCTCTGTGCTGACGCGCAGTTGGTGGAGGCCCTGGGGGAAGCAGCCGACCCCGACCTGGCGCTGGCGTCCCTCGGTCGGTTGCTGGCAGCAGCCGACGAGTGTGGTGACGGTGCCGAGTTGCGTCAGGCGTTGATTAGGGATTCGGGCCTACGCGAACGGCTGATCGCCGTGCTCGGTGCCAGTGAAGCGTTGGGTCACCATCTGGCCCTGCATCCCGGTCATTGGCACATTCTTGAAACTGGTGAACTCAACGGTGGGCGACCAAGCGCGGACCTGCTCCGGCAGGAGTTGGTCGACCCGGTCAGGGCCGCTGTCGAGGCCGGTGAACCCTGGCTGGCCGGAGCCACCGCGCTGAGGGTGGCATACCGGCAAGCGCTGATTGCGACGGCGGCTCGGGATCTGTCCGGGCATACGTCCTTCGAAGACATCACCGCGGAGCTCGCCGACTTGGCAGATGCCGTACTGGCTGCTGGTCTGGTACTCGCTGAGTCGGAGTTGCCCCAGGACGCGGCACCTTGTCGATTCGCGATCATCGCGCTGGGCAAATGCGGCGGCCGTGAACTGAACTACATCTCCGACGTCGATGTGGTGTTTGTTGCCGAGCCTGGACAGTTGCCGGACGGATCGTTGGCGGATGAGGACGACGCGTTGCGAACGGCGTCAGCGCTGGCTCGCGGTGTGATGCGGGCCGCCAACGAGCCCACTCCCGAGGGCACGATCTGGGAAGTTGATGCGGCGCTGCGACCGGAAGGAAAATCCGGTGCCCTGGTCAGAACCCTCGCGAGTCACGTCGGCTACTACGAACGGTGGGCGCAGACGTGGGAGTTTCAGGCGCTGCTCAAGGCCCGGTTTGCTGCCGGTGATGCCGCACTTGGCGCCGCCTACGTCGACTCGGTCATGCCGTTTGTGTGGTCAGCCGCCAACCGACCCGGTTTCGTTACCGATCTGCAGGCGATGCGTCGTCGGGTGGAAGATCACATTCCGAGCAAGGATGCCGACCGCGAACTCAAACTCGGCAAGGGTGGGCTTCGAGACGTTGAGTTCAGCGTCCAGATGCTGCAGTTGGTGCATGGCCGCTCCGATGTGATGCTGCGCAGCCCCACCACCTTGACCGCGCTTCAGTCCATGGCGACCTGGGGCTATGTCGGCCTGGAAGACACTGCGACGCTGACTGCGGCCTACCGATTCCTGCGCACCTTGGAGCATCGCGTCCAGTTGTTCCGGATGAGGCGCACCCACATAGTGCCCGACGACGAACAGTCGCTACGCCGGATAGGCCGCTCAATGGGAATGCGCGCATCACCAGCGCAGGAGCTCAACGATGAGTGGCAACGGCACCGGCTGGCCGTCCGGCGACTACACGAAAAGTTGTTCTACCGGCCGCTCCTCAATGCCGTTGCGCGGTTGGGCTCCGGCGATGCGAGGCTGACGCGTGAGGCCGCTCGTGAGCGTCTCATGGCACTTGGGTACGCGGACCCGGAAGGAGCCCTGCGGCATCTGGAGGCGCTGACCTCCGGCGTCAGTCGGCGGGCCGCAATCCAACGGACATTGTTGCCGGTGTTGCTCGGTTGGTTTGCCGACGCACCAAATCCGGACGCTGGCCTGCTGGCATTCCGTCGCGTCAGCGATTCCCTGGGTGGTACGCCCTGGTATTTGCGATTGCTCCGCGATGAGTCCGAAACCGCAGAACGGCTGGCGCACATCATGGCGTCGTCTCGATATGCGACGGACCTGTTGTTGAGTGCGCCGGAGGGTGTCGCGCTACTCGGAGACTCCGAGGATCTGCAGGCGCGCGACCGAGTGGAGCTATCCCGCGAGATGACCGCGACCCTCTCGCGACATCAGGTTCCCGAGCACGCAATCGAGGCGGTGCGGGCGATCCGTCGCCGCGAATTGCTCAGAATCTCAGCAGCCGACATCTCCGGTGCCACCGACGTTGAACGAGTGGGGTCGGCGCTGTCCGACGTCACCGATGCGACCCTGGAAGCAGCACTGGCCATCGCGATCCGTGAGGTTGAGCGGTCCCGCGAGCAACCGTTGCCAACGCGCTTTGCCGTCATCGGCCTCGGCCGCCTCGGTGGTCGGGAAGCTGCCTACGCCTCGGACGCCGATGTGTTGTTTGTGCACGACCCGCTGCCTGACGCGGACGAACACGAGGCGACCAAGGCGGCGATCGCGGTCGCAAACGAGATGCGTCGGCTACTGCTGGTGGCGAGTTCGGATGCACCGCTGACCATGGATGCTGATCTACGTCCAGAGGGCCGGTCCGGTGCCCTCGTGCGCACCATTGCCTCCTACACCGCCTACTACGCGCGCTGGTCCTCACCGTGGGAGGCCCAAGCGCTTCTTCGTGCGCGGCCAATCGCGGGTGATCCAGGCGTTTGCGCCGCGTTCCTGGAGTTGGTTGATCCGCTGCGCTGGCCGCAGGACGGAATCGCCGAATCAGACCTGCGCGAGGTCCGCCGACTCAAGGCGCGGATGGAATCAGAGCGCCTACCCAAGGGTGTCGATCCGGCAACGCACGTGAAGCTCGGTCGTGGGGGACTGTCCGACGTGGAGTGGGTGGTCCAGTTGATGCAGATGCGTTTTGCGGGATCGCAGAGTGACGACAGCGACCCCAGCCACACTCTGCGAGTCACTGGCACGCTGCCCGCGCTGCGGGCGGCTGCGGCGCAGGGCTACCTGTCGGCCCAGGACGCCGAGGAGTTGGAGTCGGCCTGGAAGCGGGCAACGCGCGTTCGCAATGCGGTGTTCCTTGTGACTGGTCGGCCCAGCGATCAAATCCCCACCGACGTTTCGACTCGTGCGGGCGTCGCGTACCTACTGGGGTTACCGCATTCCGATGTTGGCCGGTTGTCGGAGGAATATCTTCGGGGAGCACGCCACGCCCGAACGATCGTTGAGCGACTCTTCTACGGCTGGGAGTAACGCCAGCCGTAGAACTGCGGTCAGCCAGTCGGAGGCCGGTCGAGCGTAGCGACTGGTGAAAATACCCCTGGGGGTATACCCTTGCCTAGCGTCGAGGAATGAACCCGGCTAGTGGAGACTTATGGAGGTGCCGCATGGAACCGGAAAAGCAAGGAGCAGCAATGCAGCTTGACGAGGAGGCCACGGCCACGGCGATCAATCGCCTCCGCCGAGCCGAGGGGCAGATCGCCGGCATCGTTCGCATGCTGGAGTCCGGCCGTGAGTGCAAAGACATTGTGACTCAGCTCGCCGCCGCATCGCGGGCTCTGGACAAGGCCGGTTTTGCCATCGTCGCCAGTGGTCTGCGCCAATGCCTGACCGAACCAGACAGCGATTTCGATCAGAAGGAACTCGAGAAGCTCTTCCTGTCTCTCGCCTGAGGCGCCCGCATCCCATGGCTATCGACATCTCTCGGGCGCACTTTGAGGTGCTCGTTGATCGCGCGGTCGCTTCAATCCCAACCGATCTTGCCAAGCACATCTCCAATGTTGCCGTTCTCGTCGAAGACGAGTCCCCAACCGGCGGACCAACTCTGCTCGGTTTGTACCAGGGAATACCGCTGACAGTTCGGGGATCGACGAGCTACGCCGGGGTCATGCCCGATCGCATCACCATCTACCAGGGCCCCATCACGCGGCGCTGCAATAACCTCGACGACGTCATTGAGCAGGTCCGCATCACTGTCGTGCACGAACTGGCCCATCACTTTGGCATCGACGACGACCGCCTCGACGAGCTCGGCTACGGGTGATTCGCCGCGGGTGTCTGTGCGCACCGTCGGGCCTCACTCGCGCGCTCTGACACACTCATGAGCGTGGCCCGTCGCAACCTCATCAACCTTGAGAAAGTCAGCAAGTCCTTCGGGCGCGAACCGATCCTGGATTCGGTGTCACTAGGGGTGGCCGAAGCCGATCGCATCGGCGTGGTTGGGCGCAATGGCGGCGGCAAGTCGACGTTGCTTCGCGTGATGTCGGCCTTGGAGCCGCCCGATTCCGGTCGCGTGACGCGTGCCAACGACATCGCCGTCGGCGTGCTGGCCCAAGCCGCCGATATCGACCCTGAATCGACGGTAAGAAGTTACGTCGTCGGTGACCGACAAACCCACGAGTGGTCGTCGCAGGCGCACACCAGGGACGTGCTGACTGCGTTGTTGGGTGGCTACTCCGAGGAGGTCATGGGCCGCCACCTCGGACCGCTGTCCGGGGGCGAGCGCCGGCGGGTCGAGCTTGCCCGGTTGCTCCTGGCCGACCTGGATCTACTGATCCTCGACGAGCCGACGAACCATCTGGATGTGGAGGCCATCGCCTGGTTGGCCCGGTACATCCGCTCGCGCCGTGAACTCGCCCTGATCGTCGTGACCCACGATCGGTGGTTTCTCGATGAGGTCAGTGATCGAACGTGGGAGGTAGTTGGTGGCTGCGTCGAGGAGTATGACGGCGGGTACTCGGCTTACGTGTTGGCTAAAGCCGAGCGGACCCGGCAGGAGAACGCCGAGCAAGCCAGGCGAAATAACCTGATCCGCAAGGAGTTGGCGTGGCTTCGACGCGGTGCGCCAGCACGGACGACCAAGCCCAAGTTCCGGGTCGACGCCGCGAACGAGCTCATCAGCGCCGAACCACCACCCCGGGATTCCGTTGAGTTGCTCAGTTTTGCCGGTGCTCGGCTCGGCAAGACAGTGCTGGAATTGACGCAAGTGTCGGTCCAGCTCGGAGAGCGGGAGTTGCTCGACGAGGTGACGTGGAACATCGGGCCCGGTGACCGCATCGGAATCGTCGGTGCCAATGGAACGGGCAAGACCACATTGCTGCGGGTACTGCTTGGGCAATTGCCGCCCAGTGGTGGACAGTTGAAGACCGGGGTGACGGTCAAGCCGGCCTACCTCTCCCAGCACGTAGCCGAACTCAATCCCGC
>JAGNDY010000014.1 GCA_018003655.1 Candidatus Nanopelagicales bacterium | reverse complement strand
AGACCGAAGACACGACCATCGCCGACCTGGCCGTCGCCACGGATTGCGGCCAGATCAAGTCGGGCGCACCGGCACGATCCGAGCGGGTTGCCAAGTACAACCAGTTGCTGCGTATCGAGGAGGAACTGGACGATGCGGCGCGCTACTCCGGCGCGTCGGCATTCCCTCGACTGCGTCTGTGAGCGACCCTAGTTCCTATGCTCGGAATCAACCGGTCGCGCAAGTCTCAGCGCGCGGGGTCACCGCCAGCGGAGCCCCGGCCGCCGGAGCCGCAGCCAGCGGAGTCGGCAGGTTCACCGGCTGCGGGGGTTGATTCAGGCCAATCGGCTGGCACAACCCGTCGCCGACTCGACGGCAGCAGATCCGCCGGAACAAGGCGCGCATTCGTCTCGGCGAGAACGGCCATCATGATCGCCATTGGGGTCACCGCCGTGATCCTGCTAGCCCTCCCAATGCGCGAGTACCTGCGCCAGCATTCGGAGATCAGTGCAGCGGAGGCCCAACTCTCCGAGCAACAGCAGCGGGTGGATGATCTGCAACGGCGGGTTGATCAGTGGAGCAACGATGACTACGTCCGCGGACAAGCCCGCGAACGGCTGCACTTCTTGCTTCCAGGCGAGGTCGGCTACGTTGTGATCGGTCCAAATGGCGGCACTGACGAGTTGTCCGAGCAGGCGCCAAAGGCGGAAGAACCCAAGGGTCCTTGGTACGGCAAGCTGTGGAACAGCGTCCGAGCCGCGGATCGGAATGAGTGACCCGCGCGACGTCACCGCCGACGACCTGCTTCACCTGGAACGCCAACTGGGCAGAGCCCCGCGAGGTGTTCGAGCGATTCCGGCTCGCTGTCCCTGTGGTTGGCCCGCGTTGGTCGAGACCGAACCGCGCCTGCCCGACGGCACACCCTTCCCCACGTTCTGGTACCTGACCTGTCGGCGACTCAACGCCGTCCTGTCGACGTTGGAGTCGGAGGGTTTGATGCGTCGCATGCAGGACCGATTGGTCGACGATGCCGCCCTGCGGGATCGGTACCGCGCCGCTCACCAGCACTACCTGGCGGCTCGCGACTCAGTGGCGCGGGTCGAGGAGATCGCCGACTACTCCGCCGGCGGGATGCCCGATCGCGTCAAATGCCTGCACGCATTGGTGGCACACTCGCTCGCAGCAGGGCCAGGGATCAACCCGTTTGGTGATGAAGCGCTCGCAGTAGTCGGGCAGCGGGGCGCGTGGCCACATGAGGGACCGTGCGTGACGGAGGACCCGGCGTGATGGAGGACTCGGCGTGACGGAGGACCCAGCGTGACCAGAGTCGCGGCGATCGATTGCGGAACCAATTCCATCCGGTTGCTGGTCGCCGATATCGACGTGACTGGCACGACCTTGACCGATGTGGTGCGGACCATGCAAATCGTTCGCCTCGGTGAGGGCGTGGATAGGACCGGGGTCTTGTCCGAGGGGGCGCTGGAGCGGACGTTTGCAGCCTGCGACCAGTACGCGCGTGCTATAGCGGAGGCGGGGGTGCAACGGACCCGGTTTGTGGCGACCTCGGCAACCCGCGACGCCGCCAATCGGCAGGTGTTCTTCGATGGGGTTCGGCAACGACTCGGAGTCGAACCCCAAGTCATCTCCGGTGACACCGAGGCGCGGCTGTCGTTCATCGGATCTACCCGGGCACTCGGCGACAGGATCACCGCCGAGCCCGTGCTCGTCGTTGACATCGGCGGTGGGTCGACGGAGTTCGTGCTCGGCCGAGTGTCCGGCGAGGTGCTGGCTGCCCACAGTGTCGATGTCGGCTGTGTGCGGATGACCGAACGACGCTTGCGTTCCGATCCGCCGACCAGTGACGAGATTGATGCCGCCACTGCCGACATCGATGCGGCCATTGCGCGAGCGGGTGAGGAAGTTGAGCTGGCAGCCGCTCAGACCCTGGTGGGCCTCGCAGGCTCGGTGACCACCCTGTCGGCCATCGCCATGGATCTTGACCGATACGACGCCGACGCCACCCACGGATCGTGGCTCTCACGAGCCGATGTTGAGACCCTGACAGGGCAACTGCTGAGGCAGACACATGAGCAACGGGCCGCGATCCCGGTGATGCACCCTGGGCGGGTAGATGTCATCGGTGGCGGTGCGCTGGTCCTCGATCGAATCCTGGCGGCAACTGGACTACCAGCGGTACTGGTCAGTGAGCACGACATCCTCGACGGCATCGCGTGGAGTCTGGTCGAGGACTAGCGCTGGCCGGACTCCCAACCCGCAAGTACGCTGGCGGCCATGGGCAGCTTTGCGATCTCCGTCGTAGGCCACGATCGGCCGGGCATCATCGCCGGCGTCACCGGTGCATTGGCCGAACCCGGCGGCAATATCGAGGACTCATCAATGACGCTCCTACGCGGCCACTTTGCGTGGATGCTGATCGTCAAAGTCGACAAAAGCGCTGAGGAACTCGATGCCACGGTTTCGCCCCTACGGCGGCCGGACCTTGCGATCTCGGTGTTGGAACTACCCGTCGAGTCCGGTGATCAGGTCAACGATTCGGTGCCCTACTGGTTGACCGTCCACGGCGCGGATCGGCCGGGCATCGTCTCGGCTATCACTGGGGAGATCGCGGCCGTCGGCGGAAACCTGACCAACCTCTCCACCCGCTTGGCCGGGGATCTCTACGTTGTTGGAGCTGACGTGGATCTGCCGCAGGACGTCGATGCCGCAGCGTTGCAGGCCAAGCTGACTACTGTCGCTGATGCACTCGGGGTCACGGCTAGCCTGCGTGCCGCTGACAGCGACCTTCTGTAGATCTGCCCACCGATGACCCATGCTGCCTCGTTAGTTGTCCCCGACCTGCCAGTCGGCCGGGTACTGCCCGCTGTGCTGGCTCCCCATGGCGTCCTAAGCACGCCGTGCGCCGAGGTGGATCCGCGAGATCCGCAGGTCATCCAGCTGGCAGCAGATTTGCTGGCAACCATGGCCGTTTCGCCCGGCTGTGTTGGGCTCGCGGCCAACCAGGTCGGAGTCGGGGTCAAGGCGTTTTGCCTCGATGTCAGCGATCACCCCAAGACCAAGCTCTGCCACGGCCGGTTCGTGCTGCTCAACGCGGTGATCGAGGAGGCTTCGCGCAACGAGAAGTCCCGCGAGGGCTGCTTGTCCGTCCCCGACTTCACCGGTGATGTGAAGCGTGCGACGCGACTGACTGTGCGCGGGGTGTTTCCAGTGACAGGTGACGAGGTTGTCATCATGACGGACGGCTTCGAAGCTCGCGCCTTGCAACACGAGATCGACCACACTGATGGCCTGCTCTTCCTCGACCGTGTCGCGGGAGCCCACGCCATCCACGCCCGTACGACCTACCTCTGAGTCCAGCGCCTGCGGTGAACGGGGCGGCTGGTCTCGGCTTCGTGGCACGATGGGCCCGCGCCCAGGTGGTGGAACAGGCAGACACGCTCGGCTTAAACCCGAGTGACTTCGGTCGTACGGGTTCAAGTCCCGTCCTGGGCACTCAGCTACGCCAACGGTTCGGCGAACCGGCACTGGTCATTGCTGTGTTTACGGACGCGCGCTACCGGGAAACTGCCTGTGGCATAGCCCATATCTGCTCGTAGCGACGTGACGGGTATTACGACACGTGAGGTATCGTAATTCCACGTTTGGAAAGCAACACTGTTGGCTGGGAGGCCTCGATGGAATCGCGCAATCCGATCATCCGCAGGGCGGAGAAGGATTACCAAGAAGGTGGACCGGGCTTTGCGGCAGTGACGCCCGCCGGAGCTGCGAACCAAGCGGCCACTCCCCATGCAACAGGTGGCCCGGGCACCCCGCCACCAGGCACCCCGCCACCGGGAACCCCGGCGACGGCGGAACAGTTGCAGCAGATGTACGCGGCTCCGGCTGTTGCTGGTGCGACCGGCACCGCGATGACACTGACAGACGTGGTCATGAAGTCGGCGATGACCTTCGGCGTGATCCTCGTCGGCGCTGTCTTCGGCTGGTTCACCGCCACCTCGCTGCCGTTCGTATGGATCGGTGCCGCGCTGGTGGCATTCGCTATCGCAATGGTCAACATCTTCAAGAAGCAGATCAGCCCCGCGTTGGTCCTGGCTTACGCGATCTTCGAAGGTGTTTTCCTCGGCGGTATCAGCTACTGGTACCAGCAGATCGGCGAACAGAACGGCTACGGAAACCTCGTCCTGACGGCTGTCATCGCGACCTTCGTGGTGTTCGCGACGATGCTCACGCTCTACACCAAGCGGATCATCCGGGTCACCAACAAGTTCAAGAAGGTCCTTTTCATCTCGATGATTTCCTATCTCGGGTTTGCCGTTATCAGCCTGATCGCTGGCCTGTTCGGCGTCGGTGACGGGTGGGGCTTCTTCGGGGTTGGACCACTTGGGCTGGTCTTCTCGGGCATCGTGGTCGTCCTCGCGGCGTTCGTGCTCACCCTCGATTTCGATGCCATCGAACAAGGCATCCAGTACGGCGTGCCAGAGCGCGAATCGTGGCGGATGGCCTTCGGCCTGATGGTCACACTCGTCTGGCTCTACCTGGAGATCCTGCGCTTCCTGGCAATCCTGACGCGCAACTAGGCGCATTTGTCGATTGACTCCCAGCTATGAGCCGTATCAACTCGGCCCGACGGATTGCCGCTACTGCCGCCTATGGCGGTAGCGGCCTCGTTGGGGTAGGTGCCGCAGCCGCTGGCGTCCTCGTTGCCGAGGGAATGCTGGCTCGTCGAACGATCGGCTTGCGGACCCAATCCGCCCCGTATGCCGACGGCTACTACGGCCCAAAGCGCACGGGAACCTCACTGCGATTCGCAGTGCTCGGCGACTCCAGCGCAGCCGGCTTCGGGGCATCCTCTCCGCTGGCGACGCTGGGTGCCCTCATCGCGCAGGGTCTGGTTGAGGCCGCCGATCGTCCCGTTCGCTACGTCAACATGTCCAGCGTCGGTGCGCGCAGTGCGGACCTCGATGCTCAAGTCACGCGTGCTTTGATCATCCGGCCGCATATTGTGGTGATCCTGGTTGGCGGCAATGACGTCACTCACCTGACCAAACCGCAGACCGCCGTGAGTCAACTTGAGGATGCTGTTGGGCGCCTGACCGATTCCGGTGCCGAGGTTGTGGTCGGCACCTGCCCAGACATCGGCACAATAAAGCCCATCCGACAGCCGCTGCGGTGGGTGGCACGGAGGTTGTCGCGGCAGTTGGCGGCAGCTCAAACCATCGGGGTGGTCGAGGCTGGCGGACGTTCAGTGTCGCTGGGCAACTTGCTCGGTCCGGACTTCGACGCCTATCCCGAACGGATGTTCGCGTACGACCGCTTCCACCCGTCCGACCACGGGTATGCCATGGCCGCCCAGGTGCTACTCCCGTCGGTGCTGGACTCACTGGGACTGGCGACACGTGCCGAGCAGGTGCCCGACGCGCGGCTCGGCGACACGGTTCTGCCTGTCGCGACTGCGGCAGTTGAGGCTGCGGACACTGTCGGCACGGAGGTTGCCGCGACTCGGGTGCCCGGCGAGGCTGTGCGTCAGCGGGGCCGCTGGGCGCAGATGCGTCACCGGATTCGCCACCCCATACCTCGCCCGGAGAAGCCAGCGCCACTGTCGGAGGAACCGGCTGCCGACACCACCGAAGGTGCCCGCAGCGAGCAGGCCGCCCTGCCCGTCAACGGGGTTGCGGCCATCGCCGCCGGTCCCAAATGAACAGCCACGCGGCTGGCATCAGAGCAACGGACGGCGACCCGGATGGATTGTTGACAGACTTCTCCGGCCAACTGAGTCGGACCGTTGAGCTACTTCGGACCACGGCTTTGGCTCGCCTTTCGCTGGCCGACGACGAGGGACTGACGCCAACGTCGAGGGCGCACGCGCTCAGCCAGTACCTAGTCGATCTGGCGTGGGGGTTGAGCCCGGATTCCTTCCCTGCAAACGGGGCAGGGGGCAGTCTCGCCGAACCGCCGCCCGCCCCCGAGGTCCGTTCCCACGGGGCGGGCGCTCAACTTGCCGTCGTCGGCCGCGAACTCCTGTTGGCGGCGAAGGCTCAACTGATCACCGCCGACGGTGACCGTCAGGAACGCATTCAGGCAGCGTTGACGGATGCATCGCAGGCTTGTATCGCGTTGCGTCGAGCTCTCTGAGTAGGGTCTGACGGATACCAGGTCTGGCACCGGCAAGGAGCGAGCTATGGCACGAGTGAGCACGTACTTGAACTTCCCGCGAAACACCGAAGAGGCCTTTGTGTTCTACCGCGAAGTCTTCGGTACTGGATTTGTCGGCGAGATCAACAGGATGGGCGATGTGCCAATGCCCGAAGGCCAACCTCCGCTGGCAGACGGAGACAAGAACTTGGTCATGCACGTTGAACTCCCGATCCTTGGCGGCCACGTTTTGATGGGAACCGATGCCCCGGAGTCGATGGGCATGAGCCTCACATTCGGTAATAACGTGAATATCAACCTCGAACCGGATACCCGTGCGGAGGTCGATGACCTGTTCGCGAAGCTGTCGGCTGGCGGCTCGGTGGAGGTACCACCGTCGGAGATGTTTTGGGGCGGGTACTTCGCGTCCTGTACCGACAGGTTCGGCGTGAAGTGGATGTTCAACAGTCCGGAGTAGTTCGGCTGGGGCCGTCCGAGGGGTCACTCACTCACTCCGCGCTCCAACTGGGTCAGTTGCGGCATCGTCGGAGGAATAGCAGAATCCTGTCGTGGCCAAGTACAACGACCTTGCAGCCTGCGACATCACCAGTGGGCGAGTCGACCCGCGGTCCTATGACGAGCTAGACCGCGCCTGGCACGCGATTGGCCTGGGGGCGCCAGCTCGACGTGCCTTGGTCAACGCCGACCTGATGTCGATGGAAGACCTGAGCCGCGTCACCGAGAAACACGTTGTGGGTCTGCACGGAATGGGTAAGTCCACTCTGAAGCGCCTCGTAGCCGCTATGGCTGACGCAGGCGTGACCTTCGCCAGCGCTGATTGAGGCGCGTAGGCAGGGTGACGCCGTACCCTGGCAATCGTGTTCGACCTGTTCACCGAGGTGCTTCCGATCGCCATTGCGATCGCCCTGTCGCCATTCCCGATCATTCCCACGGTGCTGCTCCTGCTGACGCCGAGTGCCCGCGCGAACTCACTGAGCTTCTTGGCTGGCTGGGCCGCAGGCATTTTCGTTGCGACGTGGGTATTCGTGGTGCTTGCCTCGGTGATCGAGGGCTTTGAGTACCCACCAGTCTGGGCCTCGTGGACCAGAATCGTGCTTGGGTTGCTCCTGGTTGGTTTCGGCGGTTGGCAATGGGTGCGACGCGGTAACCAGAAGGAGTCCCCTGCCTGGATGCAATCGATTGATTCGATGGGACCGGGCGGTGCGGCACGACTGGGGCTGGTGCTGTCGGCCGCCAACCCGAAGGTCCTCTTGCTCGCGGCAGTGGGCGGGCTCGCGATCGGCAACGACTACGCCGAGTTCGCGACTATCACCCTGGTCGTGTTCCTGTTCACCGCCGTGGCCGTGAGCACGGTTGCCACACCTGTTGTTGGGTACCTCGTCGTGGGTGAAAGGGCGCTGGGCCCTCTGCGTTCGGCAAAGAACTGGTTGGAGCCGAACAGCGCTGTGGTGATGGCGGTAGTCATTGCCGCCATTGGTGTGCTTTTGGTAGTCAAGGGTGCATCTGCGCTGGGATAACGATGGAGGCGCCACGGCGCCGCCGCTGGGGTCCTACCCCCCAGCGGCGGCGCTGACTCGTGACCTCAGCCCGCCTACGATTTATTGCCGATGAATCGTCCACTTGGACCGATGACCAAGCCCACCACGATCAGCACGATGCCGAATATGATCTGCCCCTGGATCAGCACGACGACGCCGACCACCAACAGAATTGCTGCCAGTATCCACAGAAGTGTTGACATGAGATCTCCCTCCTAGTCACGCCTGTTCCTGATCACACTGTGCCGCAGGCCGCTGGTGCGGCTAAAGTGCTGAATTGCCCCGAATTTGGGTCCGAAGTCCTCCCTCGGGACGAATCGCGGCGGTGATGGCGGTAGTCACTGCCGCTATTGGGGTGCTGTTGGTAGTCGAGGGCGCCTCGGCGCTGGGACAAAGCGAAAGGTGCGCCCGACCGTTGGACCGCGGTAAGTAACCGCCGTGGGAGACGCCGGAATGACCACGAGTTCTTGGACGCGGAGGTTTCACCCGCGCGAAGGCGACGCCACCGGTTTCGACCGGGTCATCTTTTTCTACGATGCGGTCTTCGCAATTGCGTTGACCCTCATGGCCGTCGAAATCGGCATCCCGGAGATCGAGGACGGCAGCTCCACCTCGCAACTTTTCGACGCCATCCTGCACAAGTCACCCCAGTTGGCTGCGTTCGTGGTCGGCTTCGTTTGGGTCGCGATCTACTGGCGCGCGAATCACGGTTTCACTGGCACATTGCGGGGGATGAACGGCCGCCACGTCATCGCGGTGTTGGTCTACCTGGGCTTTGTCGCTTTCTTGCCATTTCCCGCTGGACTGCTCGGGGAGTACGGCGGCAACGCGGTCGCGGTGTCGTTCTTCGCGATCGGCCGCCTCATGCCCGCTACGGCGCCGGGAACCGGGGCGAAGTAGCCCACGCTGGTGGGACATGAAAGAACCTCTTCTGGGTACCGAAAAATTCGTGTCGCTTTGGGGTGCCGACGTGCTGCAAACCGCCGCGGCGGTTCGCTAACCTGCCCGCCATGGGAGTTCTTTTCATGTCACTGTTCGTGGCGCTCGCGTGGTTATTGCCCCTCTTCGGCGTGGGAGGAATGGGCGCTCCTGCGGATGCGGGCTACGCATTGAATGCGATGCATTGGATGCTCGCTCTACCGGTCGGCGGGACGTTCATCGTCAACGGATTCATGCACACGTTTTTGGCGAAGAAGACCGCCGCGATGATCGGTTGGCAGACCAACGGCTTTCAGTACGAAATCGGCTTTGTGAGCTATGGGATCGGTATCGCCGGAATCGTCGCATCGGCCACCTCCGAGACGATGGCGTGGCTCGTGGTTTCGATCATCGTGTCAGTGTTTCTGCTCGGTGCAGCGGCCAACCACATTGTGGAGATGTTTCGCGACAAGAACTTCAAGCCCGGCAATTCGGTGATTCTGATTTACGACATTGGCCTTCCCGCGTCGCTGATCATCCTGCTGATTGCGAATGGCGTGATCTTCTAGTCGTCAGGTTCACTGACGTCCGCAGTTTCCGACAGGCGGCCCGCCACCCGACCAGTTCGCAGTGACGGTTGGTCCTTATGGGTCATGACCGCCCGCTCGCGATCCAACGGGAATAGGGTCTGATCGATACGCAGGTGCGCGATCGTGACATATCCACGCGAAGGTGGCCAGGTTGTCCAACGTTGGTGTTGTATTCCCAGTCGATGAATCAGGGCGACGCAGTTCGTTGGCGGTGAATCAAGCGATCTGGGCTGACGCGGTTCGCGAGATTGACCCCGAGTTGTCCCACCGGATTGAACTGAGCGAAGCATGGCGTAGTGACTACGCGGGCTTCGCGCACGAGATCACCGCGCTGTGCGCCAGCTCGGCGGAGGTTGCCCAAACGGTGGCAGCGGCGGGGTTGGCGTCGGCGCGCGATCATCTGGTTTTCGAGCGCGACAGTGATGTGACGAGCCTGGATGACTTCGCTGACGCGGAGCCGACCTTCGAGTTCCAGACTGAAACGATTCGAGGGTCCGCACTGCCGTTGGAAGAGATCGTGCTTCCGTACCGGGGGACCAACTTGCGCTCGGATGCTCTCCGACGCCAGCTGGCCGACTGGGTCGCCCGGGGAATCATCGAACCGTCCGCATCCTCAGCAATCAATCTCGTCATGGAAAACCCGGCGTGGCTCCGGTTGGCCGGCCAACGGGTCGCCGTCCTGGGCGCGGGTGCCCAGACGAGCCCGCTGTCCACTCTGTTGTCCTGGGGTGTTGAGACGATCGCCGTCGACCTTCCGCGCACGGAGGTGTGGGAACGGATCATGGCAACGGCCGCCAAAGGTGCAGGGACGGTGCACTTGCCGGTCCAGGTGGACGCGGAAGGGACACTTCCGCAGCGAGCCGGAGCAAATGTCATCGAAGAACTACCGGAGTTGACCAGCTGGTTGTCGGGCTTCGCCGATCAGCCGCTTGTGCTGGGCGTTTACATCTATGCCGATGGTGCGCTTCACGTGCAAGCGACGTTGGCAGCCGACGTGCTTGGCACGACGCTCACCGAGCAAGGTCAGCAAGTCAGCATGGCCTACGCCGGGACGCCCAGTGACTGCTTCCTGGTATCAACCGACGCGGTGAATGACAGCAACGACCGCCGTCGTTCGCGGCGCTCACGTCTTGTCGAGTTGCCGGTTCGGGCACTGACACTTGGCAAGCTGTACGCGCCGGCCTATGAGGAGCTACTGCATAGCGCCGAGGGCGACGACGTGGGAATCGTGGACGCGATCGTCACCCAGCAGGGCCCGAACTACTCGCTGGCCAAGCGGTTGCAGCGGTGGCGGACGATTGACTCGTGGCGCCAGGGCAAGTCAGCTTCGTTCAATGTGGCGCCGCCAACCTGGACCGTTTCGGTCACCAAGAACCGCATCCTCGCGGCCGGCTACTACGGTGCCCGCGCTGCGGGTCTTGAGGTGTTCGAGCCAGACACGATGAGTGTCTTGATGACGGCGCTGCTGGTCCACGACCTGAACGTCGATACGCCGACTGAACACCCTGAACTCGGTCTGACCCGGGACGGGATCCACGGCGGCTATTGGCGCGTCCCGTACGACATCAGATCGACGCTGCTATACACCGGGCTGGTCGGCATCCCCGCCGCCTACGCCCCGACCCTGCGCTTCCGCTAGCTATGAGCAGGATCTTCAACGCAAGCTTCGCTTCCGTGTATCCCCTCTATGTGTCGAAAGTGGAGAAGAAGGGGCGCACGCAGGCCGAGTTGGATCTGGTGATCGAGTGGCTTACCGGATTCAACCAATCAGAATTGAGTGCGCACCTTGCCGCGGGCACAACGTTCGAAGACTTCTTCGCCGATGCACGGTTGAACCCAAACTCCTTCCTGATCACTGGCGTGGTGTGTGGAGTGCGCGTCGAAGAAGTCGACGATCCCCTGATGCAGAAGATCCGCTACCTGGACAAGCTGGTAGATGAACTCGCCAAGGGACGGCCAATGGACAAAGTCCTGCGGGTATGACGCTGCACGGATCTCATCTCGGCTCGGCGCACCTTGGCCTTGTGTCCCGCCGAACCGAGTCCCCCATTGCCGACGGATTCCGCGAGCACCACAAACTTCGAAGAGAACGGAATTGGGGACTCAAACTCGAATCCCGGGGGCAACTCCACGAAAAGAGGTAACTCCAACAGCGGGAGCAACTCGAACTCGGGCGGTGGTAGTAGTTCCAAGGGCCCATCGACGAACACCAAGACGCCGTACTCAACCGATGAGCCCACGTACACCGCTGATCCCAACAAGAGCTCCAAGCCGATCCAGCCCGAATACAGCACAGATCGCTAGGAGCACTAGTCATTCGATGACCGCCTGAGTCCGCTGCGGGCAGGCCCGACCAACCGTCGAGCGCTGCCGCATGTTTCAGGTCTAGGGCTCGTTGCGTTCGAGGTCGGTAGTTGCCGGTCCTTGCAATACCTGGCCGCTGGATGCGAACCGTGATCCGTGCAGTGGGCAGTCCCACGTGCGTTCGGCGGGATTCCAGTTGAGAATTCCGCCTAAGTGGCTGCATACCCCGGAGACGGCACATTCGCGGCCATCTTCGTCGCGCGAGACCGCCACCGGACGACCACGTCGACGTGTGACGCGTCCCTCGCCAGCTTCGGGAGAGTCGTGGCCGCGCATCGCGTCAGCCCAACCTCCGAGCATGTGCATGCCGACGTTGGCGTTGGCGCCGATGAGATTAGTAGCGCCGGAAATGGGTAGCCGGGTGGGCGAGTACGCACTAGCCCACCGTGGCGTCGTCGAGTCCAGAATGTGCGACCGGAGTAGTTCACCGCCAGCCGCGGCGTTGGTGAAGCCCCACTTGTTGAAACCGGTCGCCACCAAGGTGCTGCTGGGACCTGGGTGAATCGGTCCGACGAACGGGCGCAGGTCGCCCGTGGTGAAGTCGTTGGCGCTGAATCGATTCACCTCCTCGACTAGGCCGAAATGCCGGTCGGTCCACGTGGCTAGATCTTCGTAGCGGGTTCGTGTGTCACCGCCTTGGCCGGTCTTGTGCCCTTCTCCGCCCACGAGCAGCAGTCGCCGGTCGCCGATGAGCGCGGTGCGCAACGACCGAGTCGGCCCATCGGCGGAGAGATACATGCCATCGGGTGGCAGCTGTTCGACCTCACAGGCGATCACGTAGGACGACATCGGTTCAGTGCGAGCGAAGAAGAGCCCTCGGTCCAAGAACGGTAGGCCCGTTGCAACGATGAACCATCGGCACGCAATGTCGCCCCAACTGGTGTGCACGGTTGCTCCGTGGCCACCATCCTTGACGCCAGTGGCACGTGGTCCGCTGATTAATGTGCCGCCACTGGCCTTGAATTGTGCGACCAGTCCGTCGACGAATCGAACCGGATCGAATTGCCCCTGATCGGCCACCCTGATTGCTGCCTGGGTGGAGTAGGGCAGGTCAAGTGCTATCCGACTAGCGGCGATCCCCGCAGTAGTGAAAGCGCGGACCTCCTCATCGATCAGCTGACTGTTCTCCGCGCTCGTCACGTAGGTCATCGCCGGTTGGCGTTCCCAACCGCAGTCGATTCCACTGGTCTTGATCTGATCGGCGATCCAATCGAGACCGTATTGATTCGCGTCCAGGTAGTTCCGTGCAGTGACTTCGCCGTCGAGTCGGGCGATCCGGTGAGCGTGGAGTTCGTGCAAGAGCGTGACTTTCGCCGAACTGTGACCGGTGGTTCCCGCTGCTGGACCGATCGCGTCTACTACAACGACAGCTAGTCCGGCTGCGGACAGTTGCACCGCGGCGCACATGCCAGCGATACCAGCGCCCGCGATCACTACGTCAGCCCGCGGCGGCAAAGCTGCTTCGGTTGGAACCGGATGGGCCGGGTTCCAAACAGAAGGTGTGCCCGCAAACCGAGCCGAGTGGGTATCAGTCATGGTGTCCTCCACATTCGGAATCTGGAAGGGTACTCGAACATCAATCATGCCCGTCTCGCGGCGTTGTGCGCTGGCGGATCGGTTTCTGAGCTACGCCGACAGGGCGGGGAGGGTGATCCCGGTGCTGGAGTGGCAGTCGTAACCGTGGGGCACCTTGTAGAGGTACTGCTGGTGGTAGTCCTCGGCGTAGTAGAACGGCAGACCATCGGCGGGGGCGATCTGCGTCGTGATCGGGTCGAAGCCCCGATCGGCGAGCACCTTCGCGTAGGCATCGCGGGTTGACTCGATCAGTTCGCGCTGGTCGTCGGTGGTGTAGAAGATAGCGCTGCGGTACTGGGTGCCGACGTCGTTTCCCTGCTGATACATCTGGGTTGGGTCGTGGTTCTCCCAGAAGACCTTGAGTAGCTCGTAGGTCGAAATCTCGGATGGTTCGTATGCGATCATCACCGTCTCGGTGTGACCAGTGCGCGCCGTGCAGGTCTCCTCGTAGGTGGGGTACGTGGAGAACCCACCCTGGTAACCCACCGCCGTTGAGACCACACCGGGGAGTTGCCAGAACTTTCGCTCCGAACCCCAAAAGCAACCCATCGCGACGTACAGGACCTCGGTCGTATCACTCCACGGGCCGCGCAAGGGGGTGCCCAGGACAGCGTGTGTCGTCGGCACCTCGTAGAGATAGTCGTCGTGTCCTGGGAGGGCCTCGTCGGGCTCGACCATCCGTCGCTTTGCTGTACCGAAAATCCAACTCATGTGAACACTTTGTGCTCCCAACTGCCTGAGCGCAAGTCCGTTACCCGCCTCACTTCCGGGCGGGCGGTGAGCGGCTCGCATGGCGGCTCTCGCGCCGGGCCACTGAGCCGTCTGCACCTGCGGTGCCCTGCAACAAGTCCAAGTCCCGGCGCATGGTCGAATGACCCGTGCGATTTGTGGAAGTGGGCGACGCTGTTCTGCCGGATCCTGCAACCATCGGACAGTCGACGGTGGCCTAGCCGATGAGCAAGTTCGCTGGCGCGCTGCGGCGCACCCCATGGCTTGCCGGCCTCCCGCGCGAGGTTTCGGTACTGGCCGCGATCGCCTTCTGCGTTGCGTTGGGATTTGGAATTGTCGCCCCAGCGATTCCTGTGTTCGCCAAAACCTTCGGCGTCACAGCGTTCCTGGCGGGCGCGGTTGTCAGCGTGTTCGCGTTCATGCGGCTCATTACGGCGCCTGGCGCCGGTGCGCTGGTCAACCGGATCGGCGAGCGAGCGGTGTTGTCGGCCGGCCTGTTGGTGGTAGCGGTGTCGTCGCTGCTCGCTGGCTTTGCCAATACCTACACCCAGTTGCTCCTGCTGCGCGGTGTCGGTGGGATCGGTTCGGCGGCGTTCACCGTGTCCGCTATGGCGCTTCTGCTGCGCACGGCTGGCCCGGAGCAGCGTGGCCGTGCGGCCGGTGCGTTCCAGGCTGGCTTTCTGTTCGGCGGTATTGCTGGCCCTGCGGTGGGTGGTCTGGTCGTTGGCATCTCCATCCGTGCGCCGTTCTTCGTCTACGCCGCGACATTGCTACTTGCCACAGCCGTCGCACTGTTATTTCTTCGCTCCCCGGCGCAGATCGCGGCCGCAGATGTTGCTCGTGGAGATACCGACACAGCCGAGGCGATCGATCCGGTCGCGGCGCGCGCTGCCGAGCTGGCGCCCGACGACGTAGTGGCTGTCGGGGCGCCGAACAACGAGACTCCGAACAACCAGGCACCGGCAGCACACCCGACAACCCTCGGTCGTGCCCTGCGCAACGGCGGCTACCGCGCCGCACTCGTGGTCAACCTCTCCAATGGCTTCGTCTCCTTCGGCATCCGCACGTCGCTGGTCCCGCTGTTCGTCGTCGAGTCACTCGGTAGGGGTCCTGGACTCGCGGGCGTCGGATTCCTGGTGGCCGCGCTCACGCAGGGGATCGCGCTGCTGCCTGCCGGTCGGCTCGCTGATCACCGAGGCCGTCGACCGGCCATGATTATTGGGACGCTGACCTCAGCTATCGGTTTGGTGGCGCTGACTCTGGCGGGCGAACCTGCTCTCTTCTTGGTGAGTATGGCCATCGTCGGCATTGGTACCGCATTCCTCGGGTCCGCTCCCGCCGCAGTGGTTGGCGATGTCATTGGACCGAACCGTGGTGGCATCGTGGTGGCGACCTTCCAGATGATCGCCGACGTTGGTTCGATCGCCGGTCCACTCCTAGCGGGTCTGATCGCCGATCAAGCGGGATACCACTGGGCCTTCGCTACGGCTTTGGCCGTCATGGCGGTCGCACTACTCTTTGCCGTCCTCATGCCGGAGACGAAGGCGCGCGACGAGCAATTGTCTGCAGCAAGCCCAAACTGACCTACCCGTGAGAACTGTGCCGACGCCACCGCCGACGACCCCGGCTTTCCCGACCGTGGCGTCGCGATGCTAGTCCGTGGGGTCGGGCTGACCGCCGTAACCGGGGGCGACCAGCGACCACGGCCGGACCGATTCCAACTGCGCGGCGACGGCCAAGAGAAGTTGCTCACGGCCGCGACGAGCGACGATCTGCACAGCCAGTGGAGTGCGCGTCCGCGGGTGCAGCTTTCCGGTCGGCACGACGATGGCCGGGAAGCCGACTTGATTCCATGGCGCGGCAAATGGAGTCCACGGGACGGTTCCCTGCAGCGTCCGCAGAAGCGATCCGTCAGACCATTCCCGGGCCCGGATGGGTGGCTGTGCGAGAGCCGGGGTGACCAGCAGGTCGTAGGCGCTCAGGAACTGTTGCGCCGCCTCGGTGAAGGCTCTTGCGGGGCTCTCGTCCACCAGTGTTGTTCTGCCCAACAGGTTGCCGAGCCGGGCCTGCGCCCGGACGCGCCGCTCGATCGCGGTGGGGTCATCGGCCGCGCGTACAGCCTGGTCCGCAACCGCGAACCATCGAGCAATGACCGAAAGGGAGGCGCGCGTCGAGTAGTCCGGGTCTGCTGAGCGAACCTCGTTACCTGCCCGGGCGAGCAAGGTCGCGGCCGAACTCAGCGCTCGTTGGTAGGCATCATCGACACGCACTCCGGTGACCGCGGACTTCTGCGAGACGGCGATCACGAGCCTGGCAGTGGGCAATGTGGTGTCAGCCAAACCGGCGTCCTCTGCTATGACCGACATGCCCAGTGCCACGTCGGCGACTGTGCTCGCCAGCACCCCGTGTTCCAGCATCCCGAACCAGTCGGGCCCGTCCAAGGCGCGGGGAACTAACCCCGGCCCGGGCTTCATGCCGACCAAGCCACAAGCAGCCGCCGGGATACGGACGCTGCCGAGGGCATCGGTGCCGTGTGCGAGCGGCACCATTCCTGCTGCCACCGCCGCTGCGGCGCCACCACTGGAACCACCGGCAGTCAGTTGTGGATTCCACGGATTGCGGGTAATAACACCGGGACGGTCGGTCGCGGAATAGAGCGAGAACTGTGGCATCCGAGTAGTACCGACGATGATCGCTCCGGCCGCCCGCAACCGAGCGACCACGGGATGATCCGACGATGACCGTTGCTCTCCCGCAGCAGGTGACTCGTCCGGCCCTGGCTGATCGCTGACCTGCAGGCTCTCCTTGATCGCCACTGGGACACCGGCCAGCGGAAGCTGCGAAAGCTCGGGGTGATGCGTCAGAGCTGCCGCCTCCGCGCGCGCCGACGCGTCACGAACGCGTGCAAACGCGTTCAGAGCGCCGTCCCGCTCGGAGATTCGACGCAGGGCTTCGTCGGTGACTGCTCTGGGACTGATGTGACCAGCGCGGACAGCTGCGGCGATCCCAGTTGCTGTCCACGCAACATCGGACCCGGCCCAAGGCACCGAGCTGAAAGCAGCGGTAGTACTCATACCGTGATCCTGCCGCTCGGCGTAGTGGGTGTCGCGAGCAGGTGCTATCGGCATGTCTGCGCGGCAGGATGGGGACATGACAATGAGCGCGTTTGAAGTGACCGACCCATCCCTACCGGTGCTGGCGTTGGACATTGGTGGCACCAAAATGGCTGCCGGACTGGTCACCAGTGACGGAGACGTGCTTGCCGTCGAGCGCACGCCGTCGCCGGCCCGCGGAAGCGCGGAGGAGATGTACGGCGCACTTACTGGGCTGTGCGATTCACTGTTCGCAGCCACGGGTCAGCAGGAGGTCGCTGGGGTTGGAGTTGGCTGTGCCGGGCCGATGGTCTGGCCCGACGGTGTGGTGTCGCCGGTGAACATTCCAGGGTGGCGCGGCTATCCGTTGCGCCGCAACCTCGCAAAGCGTTTCCCCGGTGTCCCGGTGCGGATTCACAACGACGCCATCGCAATGGCTGCCGCCGAGCACTGGATGGGTGCCGCGGCCGGTTACGCCAATGCCTTGGGAATGGTCGTGTCGACGGGGGTGGGTGGTGGCCTCATCATCGATGACCGAATAGTCAACGGCGGACTCGGCAACGCCGGCCATATCGGACATGTTGTGGTCAACCCAGAAGGCCCGGCCTGCGGGTGCGGTGGTCGTGGCTGCCTGGAGGCCATTGCCCGTGGGCCAGCAACTGCGGCCTGGGCGGTGGAGCAGGGGTGGACCCCGCGTCGAGCCGATGCGCCAGCCGACGCCAAGACGCTGGCCGAGGATGCCAGGAACGGCGATCCGATCGGGATCGCCGCGTATCGCCGAGCGGGTGAGGCCGTCGGGATCGCCCTGGCATCGGTCGCGGCGTTGCTCGACCTGGACGTCGCGGTCATCGGAGGCGGATTGGTGCAAAGTGGTGACCTGCTGATGGTTCCCATGCGGCACGCTTTCGAGGAGCATGCTGGTATGGCTTTTGTTCAGCGAATGACGATCGTGCCGGCCGTGTTGGATCAACTCGCCGGGGTGGTGGGAGCCGCTGCACTGGTCGTCCGGGGCGATGCGTACTGGACGCAACCTGATGCGTGACGTCGAACTTCCCACACGCGACGGACAGCCCTACGATCTGGACTTCCGGTTCCGGATGGCCCTCGGCGCCGTCGATGCCGCCAAGGTCAGCCAACCCAAGGATGTCCCGCGGCCACCGGGTCCGAACGGCCGGGCGATCGTCCTCAACGCGCTGACTCGGCGCCGGTCGATGGCAAACTCGATGGTTGATGTCGCGACGCAATTCCCACGAATCGCGCACACCAAACTCCGTGGTGAAGACACCTACATCCTCACGCACCCGGAGACGATTCTGGCGGTCATGCAGACGCACGGTCGCGACACCAGCAAGGGCCGTGGGTTGCAGGTCGCCAAGGTGATACTGGGCGACGGACTGCTGACCAGCGAAGGGGAGGATCACCTGCGCGCGCGCCGGATGATTCAGCCGGCTTTTCACAAGTCGCGAATCGCCAGCTACGCCCAGGACATGGTTGGCAGTGCTGTCATTCACGAGCAGAAGTGGCATTACGGCAAGACGATTGAGGTCGTCGGCGACATGTCGTCGTTGACGCTGGCGATCGTCGGCAAGGCGCTATTCGGATCCGATCTCTCCGGTGATGCCAGTGAGGTCAGCGAGGCACTGTCGGCAGTGCTGGAGCGCTTCCAATTCCTAATGCTGCCTGGCGCCCGAACCACCTTCCGACTCCCCATCAAACGCAACCGCGATCTGCGCGAAGCCGTGGATCGGCTGGACATGCTGGTGCAGCGACTGATCACGGAACACCGAGCAGCGGGAGACAACGGTGACCTCTTGAGCATGATGATCGCGGCGCAGGAGGACGGCTTCGCAATGGACGACGCGCAACTTCGGGATGAGGCCATGACCATGGTCCTGGCGGGGCACGAGACCACAGCCATGGCGTTGTCGTGGACCTGGTATCTGCTCGCCCGTAACCCCAGCGCGACCCAGCGGCTCCATGCGGAACTCGACGAGGTGCTCGCGGGTCGGACCCCGACCTTCGACGATTTTGCCGCGCTGCCGTTCACGACCGCGTGCGTTGCTGAGTCAATGCGGCTGTATCCGCCGGCCTGGATGATTGGCCGTCGGGCTTTGACCGACATTCAGGTGGACGAGTGGACCATTCCGGAAGGCTCGTTGATCCTCGCTTCGGCATTCGCGATGCACCGCGATCCGCGCTTCTGGCCCGCCTCGTTGGGTTACCAACCGCAGCGTTGGCTTACTGCCGAGGGGCGGTTCAGCGAGTCGGCACCTGGTGCCCCGCGCGGTGCCTGGTTCCCCTTCGGCTTCAGCAACCGACGTTGCATCGGTGACCAATTCGCCTGGACCGAGGCCGTGCTGGTTTTGGCCACCCTGGCCAGCAAATGGCGACTGGAACTGACGCCGGGAACCGTCGCGACGGCTGCTCCGGCCATCACGTTGCGACCAGGCGGCGGCATCTCCATGGTCACTCACCAGCGCTGATCGCGAGGCCGCAGGCGGGACAATCGGCGACGACAACCGGTGGCTCGATCCACTAACTTTCCCCCATGGCAAATTCAGCAGTAGTGGCCGAGGGTTTGGTCAAGACTTACGGAGATGTCAAGGCCCTCGATGGCCTTGACTTGGAGGTCAAGGAGCAGAGCGTCCTGGGGCTGCTTGGACCCAACGGCGCCGGCAAGACGACCGCAGTGCGAATCCTGACCACATTGCTTCGGCCGAATGCCGGACACGCAACGGTCGGCGGCATCGACGTGCTCAAGCACCCGGAGAAGGTCCGGGCAATTATCGGCCTGACCGGTCAGTACGCGGCCGTTGATGAGTACCTCACCGGTCGGGAGAACATCAACATGGTCGGGCAGCTGTACCACCTGGAACCCAAGTGGGTAAGGAAGCGAGCGGACGAGTTGTTGGAGCGATTCCGACTGGCTGACGCCGCAGATCGGCCCGCCAAGACCTATTCCGGCGGCATGCGGCGCAGGCTCGACTTGGCCTCGAGTCTGGTCGCCAAACCGGAGATCCTCTTTCTGGACGAGCCCACAACTGGCCTGGACCCACGGTCTCGGCTGGAGCTCTGGGAAGTGATCGAGAACCTCGTTGCTGACGGCACCACGGTGCTGTTGACGACCCAGTACCTGGAGGAGGCGGACCAACTAGCCGAAGAGATCGTCGTCATCGATCACGGCAAGGTGATCGCCAAGGGAACCAGTGAGACCTTGAAGGATTCGGTCGGTGGCGATCGGGTCGAGGTCGTGGTGCGGGAGCAGTCGATGATTGCCCCTGCGGTTGCGGCGATCTCCCCGTTGGGTAACGCCGAGGCCAAGGTGGACGAGGTGGATCGACGGGTCACTGTGCCGGTGTCCGGCGGTTCGACGGTGCTCGTCGACGTCGTTCGATCACTCGATTCCGCTGGCGTTGTGTTGGACGACCTGGCGTTACGCCGGCCTACCCTCGACGACGTGTTCCTGTCGTTGACGGGTCGAACGGCAGAGGAAGAAGAACAGCAGAGCGGAACCAAGAAGAAACGGCGCCAGCGCAAGCAGAAGGAGGCCTCATGAGTGCGGTATCTGCAACCACTACCCGCACGGACGCCCCGCAACCTCGGTCACGGCCGATACTGGGCTGGCATCTGGCCGACGGGATGGTCGTTGCCAAGCGCAACCTGATCCAGACCATCCGAGTCCCCGAACTACTGTTCTTCTCGCTGGTTCAGCCGGTCATCTTCGTGCTGATGTTCGCCTACGTCTTTGGCGGGGCCATCCCGGTTCCCGGAGCCTCCGGCGGTGCCGACGCCTACCGCGAGTACCTCATCCCTGGCATCTTCGCGCAGACCGTTGCTTTCGCAGCAGCATCGTCGACGGTGGGCATTGCCGAAGACATGCACAAGGGAATCGTCGACCGATTCCGCTCGCTACCGATGAAGGCCTCGGCAGTGTTGTTTGGTCGCACTTTCGCCGATGCCGCGCGCATGATCCTGGTCCTGACGGTGCTAACCATCACTGGCCTATTCGTGGGGTGGGGGATCAGTGACGGCTTCGTCAATGCCGTCAAGGCATACGCACTGTTGCTGTTGTTCGCGTACACGGTCGCGTGGATCGGATCGTGGGTCGGCCTCTACATGCCAAACCCGGAGACGGCGAACACCGCGGGATTGATCTGGCTGTTTCCGCTGACTTTCATCTCCAATGCGTTTGTGCCGTTGGAGGGCATGCCGTCAGGCCTACGGGCGATTGCCGCCTGGAACCCGTTGTCCTCGCTGACGTTGTCCTGCCGAGAGCTGTTCGGCAACCCGACCGGCGGGATACCGGGCCAACAATATGGCTACTGGTCGTTGGACCACTCGGTCCTCTACACCTTGTTGAGTCTGGCCGTTCTGTTGGCGATCTTTGTTCCGCTGGCGGTGCGCAAGTACCGTCGTACGACGGCTCACTGAGGTCGCGCTAGTCGTTGAGATCCACCGCGACGATTTCAACAGACACCTTGCGGCCGTTGGGGAGTTCGAATTCAACCGAGTTGTTGACGAACTTGCCCAGCACAGCGCCGCCGAGCGGTGACGTGGGCGAGTAGACGTCGATGTCGGTGTGGGCCGCCTCCTCGCGAGAGCCGAGCAGGAAGCGCTCGGTGTCGCCGTCGGAGAAGCGGACTGTCACGATTGTGCCGTGGGTTGCTTTGCCTTCTTCAGCGTCGGCCGGTGTGCCGATCTGAGCGTTCTCCAGTAGGTGCTTGAGCTGGCGGATACGTGCCTCATTCTTGCCCTGCTCCTCGCGGGCCGCGTGGTATCCGCCGTTCTCCTTGAGGTCGCCTTCTTCCCGCGCAGCGGCGATACGGGCGGTGATCTCGGCCCGCTTGGCCTCCGAGCGTTCCGCGAGTTCTTCCTGCAGCCGGTCATAAGCCTCTTGGGTCAACCACGTCTCGTTCGTTTGACTCATGCGGGACTCCATGGTTGTGGGGGGTTGACGGTTCCAGGCGGGAAGTCCGGTTGGGAGACGCGCAGTTGACCCGTTGGCGCGCACCCCAGCACTTCCGCTGCGGCACCCTGTTTCCGCGTTGCCACACTGTAGGTCTCTTGCACGTAAGGAGTCCCAGCGGGGAAATTCACCACCGCGTATCCGACATCCTGGCGCTTGTCGTCCTGCACTCGCAGCGCGCAGTCAACGGGCTGACTGGCAGAGCGGCGAACTTCAAAAGTCACGTCGACGTGGGTTGGTTCTTTCGCGCTCCAGACCAGCAGTTTGCTGCGCACTGCGGGGTTGGCGACCTTGTATGCGCCGTAGCTGCCGAGACTGACGACAACAATCGCTAGCACCAGCGTCAGGCCGATCACGAATCGTGGCGTGCGCCGGTAGCCGTACCGGTCTTGCAGGTACGGCGGAAGATCGCGCAATTTGGTGGTCGACATTGGTACCCATTGTCCGATTGTGGGCGGGGCCGTGGTGTCATGGCTGTCGTGAGCGCCAATTCGTTGCTTTCAAGTGTGACCAGTTTACTCGCCGACGTCGTCGCGACTCCGAGCCCCACAACGGCTCCTCAGATCGATCCAGATCGCGTCTCGCCCGGTGGCCTGGGCTTCCTTTCGATTGTCGTGTTGGCCATTGCTGCCGTGGTGATCTTCTTCTCGATGCGCAAGCAACTCCGCAAAGTGGACTTCGAGGAGGGCAAGGAGCCCGCGGGTTCGCGTCGGGTCGACCTTATTCCGCCCCGCCAGATCGACGTTCCACAGAGTCCAGGCGGCCAGCAGCGCTCACCCGGTGCTGGTGCCTCCCCGACAGATTCTGAACCGACCGACCCTGCGTGATGGCCGACCGATCTAGGTCGTCGGCAGGCGGCTCGCCAGTTCCCATGGTGCTGCCGGGGTGGTGCGCAGCAGTGCGACGATCTGCTCGGAGCTCAGCGGTCGTGCCAGTAAGTACCCCTGCCCGAGGCGGTATCCCATCGACATCAACGCCGATTTCTGGACTTCCGTCTCCACGCCTTCGGCAATGACACCTTCAAGATGCATCGAGCTCGACAGATCCTTGATCGCCTTGACTAGCCCGCCGTCAAACTCGTTGGGCAAACCGGCGACGAATTCCTGTGCCAGTTTCAGGCCACTGACGGGCAGGGATCGCAGGTAGTGCAGCGATGCCCAGCCGGTGCCGAAGTCATCGATGTACACCGAGACACCGAGCCCGTCGATGGCCGACAGTTGGCTCGCAGCAGTACTCTCGTGGGGCACCAGAACGCTCTCGGTGACCTCGACCACCACGTGCTCGGCAGCCACGTTGGTGTTTGCAATCGCTTTGGCCAGTACGGCCGCGACGTCGTCGTTAGCCAGCTGTCGCCAAGAGACATTGACCGACATTCGCAAGTCGCGGTGGGCCGGTATCGACCGAGTCCACCGTGCCAAGTCCTCCAACGAACGTCGGATGACGAACTGGCCGATCTCGATGATCTGTCCGGTTTCCTCAGCCAGCGCGATGAAGGTGTCGGGAACAAGTTCGCCCCGGGTCGGGTGATTCCACCGAACCAGCGCCTCGACTCCGGCGATGGCACCGGTCTCCAGGTCGAAGATTGGCTGGTACTTGACGACCATTTCATCTCTGGTCAGGGCACCGCGCAGTTGATTCATAACCGAGAGTTTGAGTACTGCAGTGTCATGCATGTCGCTGTGGAAGATCGCGACCCGGCCCTTTCCAGCGAACTTCGCGTCATACAGGGCAATGTCTGCATCGCGCTCCACCTCAGAGGTGTCCTGCGCGCCATCGCTCATCGCAATCCCGATGCTCGCGCTGGTGGAAACATCGGTCCCCATCAGGTTCGTCGGTTGCGCGAGTCTGTCGAGGACACGGTTGGCGACGGTTTGTGCGTCCGCCAACGTGCCGGCGCTTTCCAGGATGACCGCGAACTCATCGCCACCGAGTCGAACCGGGGTATCGCCTTCGCGCATGCACTCAACGAGTCGGCGGGCTACCTCCTTAAGGAGTTGGTCGCCAGCCGGGTGGCCGAGGGAATCGTTGACGTCCTTGAAGTCGTCGAGGTCCATCATCAGCACGGCGAACGGACTGCCTGATCGTCGTGCGCGGGTGCTCGCGCGGACAAGTTCGGTGCGGAAGACGGCGCGATTGTTCAGGCCCGTGAGCTCGTCGTGAAACGCTTGGAAGGCCAATTCCTGCTCGAGGACGTAACGGTCGGTGACGTCGTGATGGGTGACCACAAACTGACCTTCGGAGCTCAGCCACGACACGTCGACCTCGACCCGACGATCCCGCGCGGCGCCGTCGGTGGCGGAGACCTCGTCGCCCAGGGTCACGCGCATGGCCAGTGGATCGAGCACGAGGTCTCCGCGAGCCTCGCCTGCGGTGCGTGCTCGGTCGAGCAGGCCACGTGCCAGTGCCGCGTCTTGGAACAGACTCGGCCACCCCCGGCCGACCGTGTTGATCGGCGACTGACCGGTCAGGTCGCGCACGGCCTCGGTCACATAGCGGATCACCAAATTGCTGTCGACCAAGGCGATGACGTCACTGGCGTTATGCAGCAGTAACTGCAGTCGCTCGGTGGTCGCGCGTTCCACAACGCGGCGCGCCAGCGCTAGGCGTTCCAGCGCCATACCCACGCTCTGGCCGAGCACGGCCAATGACGATTGAGCTGCGCCCTGGATCGAATCGGGGGCTTCCACGACGAGTTGACGCCGTGGCGTCGTGCCGGATACGGAGACGACCGTTCGGTAGCGCACTTGGCCGTTTGGCAGTCGGAAGCGCTGACCCGTCGTGTTGGTTCCGCTGGCCTCAAGTTCTTCGTCCGTGCCGAGCACGCAGGTGACATCGGGCTGCTCGACGAGGCGCCCGGCCCAGTCGCTGAGTCGGCTGTTGACCTCGTGGATGGTGCTGGTGCGCATGAGGCCAGCGTTGATCTCGCGCAGCGCGTGCTCGCGGAAGATCGCCTCGCGGTATCCCTGCACCAGGAGGTTCACGCGCAACACCAGCAGCACCGTCAGGGCAAGGGTCGCGAGCACGAACGCCCGTCCATTGCTGAACGTGCCCTGGTCGCGGTGCAGCAGCAGGAGCACCGGCGGCACGAGGACAGCGGCGCCAAGCAGGAATAGCACCCGAGTGCGCGCGACGATCACTGCCTCGGTGTCGATCGCTGGCGGTCGTGCGGCGGTGGGGTCGAGGGCTGCGGATCCGGCGAGGGATATGAAGATGATCGCGGCCGACTCAACGATCGGATTGGTGTAGCGGCCTTCGATGGGGCTGCTCGGCAGCCAGCTGAGGATGCCGATGGCGTCCGTCAGCACCAGTAGGAGGAAGCCGATGGACAGGATCCGCGCGGAGCGATTGACGACGCGGTCAGTTGAGAACCACAGGCGCACGGTGAGGGACAGGAGTAAGACGTTGAGGATCTCGAAGAGCACGAGCGTGGTTCGCTGATCGCTATTGAGCGTGCCTTCACTCCACAGTGGGTACACGAAGAACTCAGCGGCGATCATGCTGGCGCCAACAAAGACGATGGCGGAGTCGAGCAGGCCACCGATGTCAGCGACAGTCCGTCGTCGTCGATTGACAAAAATGACTGCGGCGACGGAGAAGAAGACGAATGAGGCGGCGTGCAAGACGTTCTCGATGGGCCCGAATGCCCCCGGCGAGGTGGGTTCGGTGCTGGTTCCCCGGGAGAACAGGTCGGTGAGGACAAACAGCACCATGCCGACGCTGACAAACCCCCAGGCCGACTTGGCCCACAGTCGTTTGCGCCGGGCCACTATGGCGATCATGGCTGCGGTCAGCAGGGCGAAAATCCACCAGATGATGTCCTGCAGCAGTGGCAACGGTGATGCCAGCAGTTGAATCACAAGTATGACCAGCGACGTGCCGATCCAGAGGTTGCGTGGTTTCGTGTCGCCCACGCCGTCACCTCCCAATGGTTCGCTCACAGAAATGATCGCGGCAATCGGCCGTCAGTGCGCGCCAGGGCTCGCCGTCCGTGTGTCGGATTCCGGCCCTTGACGTACCGTTATGCCGTGCTCCGCTACGCAATGGCCCCCCGCTGGCTAGCGTGGCATGTCTTCTGTGTGCTGCTCATTGCCGGGCTCATTGGGATGGGAATTTGGCAGTGGAACGTGGCGACTGCGCCCAGGATTCCTGGGGGCGAAGCGAACCTCAATCTCCGGAACCTCGTCTATGCATTCCAATGGTGGATCTTCGCGGCCTTCGGGGTGTGGTTCTGGTTCCGATTCATCCGCGACCAGCGGGATGCCGAACTGGCGGCTGCCGCTGCGGTCGAGGGCTTCGACGGCGCCGAGGACGACCGCAAGGTTGCCGATGTCGGCGGTTCCGAGTCGTCGGTCAGACCTGCCGACCAGGCTCCGGTGCAGGTCGATGACCAACCCATCTCGTTGGACGCGCCAGCAGCCACGCGAGCCCAGCGGGCGTATGGCGCGCCTTCTGATTCGGTAGACAGAAACTCCGTCGAGAGAAATGGTGGCGAGTAGACAATGTCGGGCGCACTGCTGCGGTATCGCGTTATGGCGTGGATTACCGGCGTCTTTCTGTTGACGCTGACGATTTGGGCCATCGTGGGCTACACCATGCTCGACTACAGCGACGCAGCCAGCAAGCCGTCCGCGTACGCCCTCATGTGGACTGGGCACGGATGGTTCTATTTCATCTACCTGATCACGGCGGTGGACCTCACGTTCCGGATGCGCTGGTCGCTGTTGGCCACTGGGGCGATCCTCATCGCAGGGACCATTCCGCTGGCGTCTTTCTTCGCCGAGCATTGGGTGACAAAGCGGGTCAAAGCCCAGCAGGCGCAGGCCGGTGTCGGGGGTGGGAAGCCAACAGCCTCCTCGACCGCGCAGACCACGACACCGCCAACCGGCTAGCCAGCGAACTGCGTAATCGACAGGATGTTCTGGTCCGGGTCGAGCAGCCACGCGACACGATCGCCGTTGGGTGCGGTCCAGATGCCCGAGTCGTCCTGCTCGAAATTGGGATACCGCTGGAAGGCGACGCCGCGAGTGGCAAGGTCGCTGACGGTTTCTGCGATGTCGGTGACCGACCATCCGACCTTCGTGAATTCGACGTCGGGTTTCGAATCAACCAGCGTCAGGCGCAGCGCCGCGCCGTGGGCGCCCAGAGTGCACCAGTTCTCTGCCTGATCAATCACGCTGAGGCCGAGTAGGTCGCCGTAGAAGTGCATGGCCCGGCCGACATCGGTCACGGGCACAAAAGCGATGAGGCTTCCAGCAGCGAGCATGCAACCAGTGTGCTGGAGCAGCAGCGTAAATGCACGCTGTGACCGAGTACGTGGATCACCCAGCCAATCAGGTGACCGAAAGCCCGCATCACCTCGCTGACTGCCGAAGTCAACTGAGACCAAGCAGTCGAGCAAGGCAGGGGAGGTATCCGCTGGAACGTAGAACGACGGTCGACTCGAAGTGATCCCCTGTGGTCTCATCGACGGACACAGCCAGGAGGTGGACGCGGACGTGAACAATCGCGTTAAATCCACGAGCCCGATCCTCTGCGCCCTTGCCACGACGGTGGCAATCGCCGCCGCCTTGACCCTCGCCGCCTTGACCCTCGCCGCCCCGGCGGTTGCCGCACGCTGGCATTCGGCCCCCACGAAGTTACCCGGCGGTATGGCTGTTTCCCGCGTCGATTCGCGACCATACCGCTGGGTAAGTTCCGCGCTGAAGACAACTCGGGCCGGGCGGGCGCCTAGGGCGAGGTTGGCCGTGCGGATTCAGGGACTACCGGCAAGAGCGTGGCCCTCAATCGTGGTCAAGGGGCCGCAGAAGTACCACCGGACTCTCCGGAAGTCGGCCAAGCTCCGCTTTCGGGGGAAGGGTTGGGTGACGGTTCGAGCGAAGCCAGTGCACCTTGGCTCGCGGACGTACCGGCCGGAGAAGCAAACCACGCGACTGCGCGTGCGGCCACGGACTTCGCGAACGGTCATCGTCCGGTTCCGACCAGGGGTGCGCCCAGTTCGAGCCCCCGCCCAGCCGCCGAGTCGCGTCCCAGCGGGAACGTCCGTAAGCCGGTACCAGATGGGTGACATAGACGTGTCCGATGTTTGGGTCGACGGCACCCATGGGTCCGACCGCAACGACGGAAGTGCCACCCATCCGCTGCGAACCGTGACCGAGGCATGGACGCGCATCCCAGCAGATCGAGACCTGACTCAAGGCGTCCGGATCCAGGTGCGATCCGGAAGGTATGCGGAGTCGATGACTCCCAACTACTGGGAGAACCGCCGAGGTACCGCTAAGCATCCGATCATCCTCAACGCAGTCGATGGTGCACACACCGTTCGCTTCGATAGCGACATCAACATGTACGCCACCAGGTACTTCTATCTGACGGGTATCGACGTCATCCGCGACCAGGACGCGTTCCATTGTGAGAGATGTGATCACGTGCTGGTGCGCAACGTTCTGTTCGACGGCGATGCGTCGGCCGGCGGATCGCGCAGCCACGACCTGCTCAAGGTCAACCAATCGCAGAACATCTACATAGAGGACTCCGAGGTCCGCGGCGCCGAGGACAACGCGATCGACTTCGTGGCGGTGCAGTCGGGTCACATCATCGGCACCAAGGTCCACGATGCGGGTGACTGGTGTGCTTACGCGAAGGGTGGCAGTGCCTACCTGACGGTCGCCGATAACGAGTTCTACGCCTGCGGGGTGGGCGGTTTCACTGCCGGCCAGGGGACAGGGTTTGAGTTCATGGTCAGCCCCTGGATCACCTACGAAGCCATGGGGATTGCGGTGGTCAACAACGTCATCCACGACACCGAAAACGCGGGGCTAGGCGTGCAGGGTGGGTACAACGTGTTGATCGCGTACAACACGCTCTATCGAGTCGGCAAGCGCGATGCGCTATTGCTGTTTCAACACGGTTCCCGCAGTTGCGACGCGTATGACGCTTCAGTGAATGCTGCAGCATGCGTTGGCAATCTGAATCGCGGCGGATGGGGAACAGCAACGACGGGTGGCGAGTGGGTACCCAATCGCCACGTGTTCGTCTACAACAACGTGATCGCTAATCCGAGCGGCTATGAGTCGCGGTGGCAGCAACTGTCGGTTCACGCTCCGGCATCGCCGCCAGCGCGAAGTCACATCATGGCACCATCTGTTGCTGACGACGACCTACGAATCGTCGGGAATGTCATCTGGAACGGTGGCGCGGGCAAGGAGCTGGGCATTGGTGACGGAACTGGGTGTAGGTCGAACAACCCAACGTGCAACCCGACCCAGATTATCCGCGACAACCGGATAAATACGCTCGCGCCCGCGTTCCGAAACGCCTCCGGCGGTGACTTCGTTCCGATCGGAGCGCTTGCGAGTTTGTCGGCTACCGCGATCCCAGATTTCGGTTGGGGTGACGTTCCACTTGGGGCACCGGCCGGTTCCAACGTGACGGCGGTCCCCGCCGCGCGCGACGGGCAGCCGCGTGATCACTGGGGACGCCCCGGCGCGTACTAATCCACCGTGTGACGGCCGCTACAAATTCACGCTTCGGAATGTCCAAGTTTCAACCTTTTCAGGAGTGAGTAAGCACCCAAGGTGACTTTCCTCCTTTCGGCGGGCTTGTTTTCCCCCGAATCTCGACGTATGAACTCAACACAAAATCAGACGCACATCCCCTCGCCCCGAGGGATTCGACGAGCGGCTCTCGCTGTTGCTGTTCCCGTATTGGCAGCTTCCACAGTTGCAGCGCCAGCGGTACTGACCACGCAGACGGCCAGCGCGGCGCCGACCATGACTCGCTCCGTTAGCCACTTCTCCGGCGGTGGCGTGACCATCAAGGGCAAGCGCTGGCTCAAGGGCCATGGCGTGTCCGTGATTCGTAGCCGCCAATGCACGGAGTTGGCGAGTCGGCTCTACAGCAACAAGGGTTGGGGCAGGATCACCAACTTCTACGGCATGCGGAGCAACCGGACCTACAGCAAGAAGCTGAAGTTCCACCGCAACGCTACCGGCTACCGCCCCGTCCCAGGCGACGTGCTCGTCGAGCTCGGCGGCCCGTACCAGCACGTGGCGGTCGTCAACAAGGTCACCAAGAAGCGCATCTACACGGTGGAGCAAAATGCCACCCGCAGCGCGCGCCACGTATACCGCTGGAAGGGCAAGCACGGGCACAAGGCCGTGGGTGCCTACGGACCGCGCCACGTTGGTGGCTTCATCCACAGCAAGCGCAACCACTTCAAGTAAACCGGTCACCCGGCGCGGGCACTAACCCGTGACCAAGGGAAACAAGCCGAAGACAACGACGAAGCGCGCAGAAGGGCCGCCGCAGCCACACCCGCTGCGGCGGCCCTTCGGCGTGGCGCGACACGTTTGAGAGATATTTACGTGCCCGTAACCTACGGAGGCGTAACTTACGGTACCGTAGAAACATGAACCGGATACTTAACGCGGCACGACGGCTGACGACTCCGCTGTTGCCGAGTGACTTCCTCGAACTCGTCAACCCAATGTGGTCCGGCTCCGGCCGGGCGGCCCGAGTCATCTCGATCATCGATGAGGCTCCTGGCGCCGCAACGTTGCAGTTGCGTCCAGCCCGACCCCTTCCAGCCCACCTCGCGGGCCAGCACCTGCCGATCGGGGTGGACGTTCGCGGCGTGCGCACTTGGCGCACCTACTCGATCACGTCGCCAGCGGGCGGCGCGGCGGCGGATCTCTGCATCACAGTCAAGGCTGTGGATGCCGGCGTCGTCTCGAACTACCTCGTTAACGACCTTGAGGTCGGCGACCTGCTGTGGATCGGCGAGCCGAGCGGCGAGTTCCATCTGCCAACCGCGCAGCCGCAGCGACTGCTCATGGTCGCGGCGGGTGGTGGCATCACCCCGATAATGGGGATGCTGCGCACGCTGGCAAACCAGCCGAACCCACCATTGGTCGAGCTAGTAACTGTTGACCACAGCCGCTCGGACCAGATCTTTGGCGCGGAGCTTCGTGAACTTGCATCATTGAGTCCTTGGCTCAAGCTGCACGTTCGATACACGAGCATCTCCGGACGACCGACGTTCGCGGAGATCACCGACCAGGTGCCGGATTGGCAGGAGTTGCCGGTCTGGGTCTGCGGTCCGGCCGGACTGCTTGAGCAAGCCCAGCAGCATTGGGATCGTTGCGGTGACCCGAGGCAGTTGAACATCGAGCGCTTCACTCCAGTCCGTGCCGCCACGGTTGGTCAAGGTGGCAACGTCACTTTCGAACGCAGCACGAGGCAGCAGGTAGTAGGCGCCGATACCACCGTGCTCGAGGCAGGCGAAGCCGCCGGAATCCTGATGCCGCACGGCTGCCGGATGGGAATTTGCCACGGCTGCGTCGTCCCGCTCGTCGAGGGCCAGGTGCGCGACATCCGAACCGGTCAGACTCACGGCGAACCCAACGAGCTCATCCAGACTTGCATCAACGCCCCGCTCGGCGACGTCCACATCGACATCTAGGAGAACCCATGAACAGCAAAACAGCAGCTCACCTCAGCGACAGCCAAGTCGAAGAGATCGGCCGCCGCCTCGACGCCATGCGTGCGGGCGTCGTGGACAACCTCGGCGAGGAGGATGCCGCCTACATCCGGCGCATGATCAAGGTTCAACGGAGCCTTGAGATCGCGGCACGGACGACCCTGATGGCCTCGATCCTCCCGCCCGCCTGGCTTGCCGGTACGGCGATGTTGGGAACATCGAAGATCCTGGAAAACATGGAGCTTGGCCACAACATCATGCACGGCCAGTGGGATTGGATGCGTGACCCGGCAATTCACTCCACCACGTGGGAGTGGGACAGCGCCATCTCCTCGGAGGAGTGGAAGAAGTCGCACAACGTCATGCACCACACCTGGACCAACGTCATTGGCAAGGATCTGGACGTTGGCTACGGTCGCCTGCGAGTTTCCAAGGACCAGGAGTGGGAACCGTCCCATTCGTTCCAACTGATCACCAACGTGGTGATCATGTTGATGTTCGAATACGGCATCGCCATGTATGACGCTGACCAGGAAGTTGCCGCGCAAAACGATGGCAAGCGGGACAAGGTGGCGGCGCTCAAGAGCCTGTGGCGCAAGGTCAAACCGCAGGTCATCAAGGACTACGTGGCCTTCCCGCTGTTGTCCGGAATCAGCGCTCCGACGACGTTGACTGCCAACGTTTCGGCCAACGTCATGCGTAACATCTGGACACACGTGATCATCTTCTGCGGTCACTTCCCAGAGGATGTTGAGTACTTCACCGAAGAGCAAATCGAGGGAGAGACGCGTGGACAGTGGTACATCCGGCAGCTCCAGGGTTCGGCGAACATCGAGGGTAGCCCGCTGTTCCACATCATGAGTGGGAACCTGAGCCACCAGATCGAGCACCATCTGTTCCCGGACATCCCGAGCAACCACTACGCCGAAATAGCTCCGCAGGTGCGTGCGTTGTGTGAGGAGTACGGACTGCCCTACACCAGCGGGCGGCTGTCCAAGCAAAGCGCCGAGGTCTGGCGCAAGCTCGCGATCTACTCCGTGCCCAACGATTTCGTCAGTGGGATCCGCAGCTGGCTTCGCGGTGGCCCGGCTGCCCAAGCGGTGCGCTCAAGCCTCGCCGAAGCGGCCGCAATCCGTGAGTCGGCGGCGGTCGCCGACACCCTTGAGGCGGGCGAGAGCACCATCGAAGCCGGGAATTCTGCCGCGTAGGTGACGGTGCTCGTCCCGTCAGCCAGCGCCAGGGTCAGCGCCCGACGACCTGGCGGATTGGTAGCACCCGGCCACGCTGCGATTGACCGGATGCTACCTTTCAGCCGCTAGGTCAATTGCTCTTGCGCGGGGAAGCCGGTCGAATTCCGGCACTGACCCGCAACCGTAGGTCGGCCCACTAGTGGGGCGGCAAGTCGGAATACCGCGCCTGAGCCAGCGACTCTTCAACCGTCGAGGCTACGGGTGGAGTCCGGACTTGCTGGTCCGAATTCACCCCTCGCTGCGCGCAATCGCAGCAGGGGTTTTCGCGTATCAGAGGTGCGGCGACGCCGTAGATTCGCTGATACGAGAGGCACTACATGCGCGCCCTCACCACCCGCTCCTCCCGCTTGGTGGCTTTGACTGCCTTGTCCGCGACTCTGGCTGTCGGACTGCTCGCTGCACCGCCAGCGGCCGCGTCAGCCCCGACAACCGGCGCGGCGACCGCGCGCGCGAGTGCTCCCACGTCCACAATCAGCTCGGGCGACGCTGCCGCAGGGTGGCTTGCCACCCAGTTCACTGACGGAGCGATCCCCAGTACGTGGAATCCGGGGGCAAACGACTGGGG
>JAGNDY010000013.1 GCA_018003655.1 Candidatus Nanopelagicales bacterium | reverse complement strand
GAGGATCGCAAGGGGCACGACCGTCGGTACTCGGTCGATATCTCCAAGATCGCCAACGAGTTGGGGTACGAGCCGCAGGTGCCCTTCGCCGAGGGGCTCGCGACCACGGTCGACTGGTACCGACAGAACCGGGCTTGGTGGGAACCACTCAAGGCTGCTGCGGCTACTGCCCGATGAACGCGAGCGAGGCGCGCCGGTGGGTGGTTGTTGGTGCCAACGGCATGCTCGGCACCGAAGTGATGTCGCAGTTGGAACACCGCAACGTTCGAGGTCTGGACCTTCCTGACATCGACATCACCGACCCGGCCTCCGTCGAACACTCGCTTGCCGACGCTGATGTGGTCGTCAACTGCGCGGCTTATACCGCCGTTGATGACGCGGAGACCAACGAGGGCATCGCTTTCCTGGTCAACGCTGTCGGTCCGGCGAATCTGGCCCGCCAGTGTGCAAAGAGCGGTGCAAAGCTGATCCAAATCTCGACGGACTACGTCTTCGATGGTGCAGCCGACCAGCCGTACACCGAAGGTGCTGCCCCTTCGCCCAGGTCGGCGTATGGCCGCACCAAACTCGCCGGGGAGTGGGCGGTTCGAGCCGAACTCCCGCAGGCAAGCTACATCCTGCGTACGGCGTGGCTCTACGGCGCGGCCGGACCGAACTTCGCCGCCACCATGGCGCGGCTGGAGGGTGAGCGGGAGTCGGTCGCGGTGGTCGACGACCAATTCGGGCAGCCCACTTGGGCACGGGATCTGGCACAACGAATCGTCGAGACGGTCGACACCGAGGCGCCGTTCGGGATTTACCACGCCACCAACTCCGGTCGCACGTCCTGGTTCGGGTTCGCTCAACGGGTCTTTGAGCTTGTCGGAGCCCAGCCCCAGCGGGTTCAGCCGACTACCACCGAGGCCTTCCCGCGGCCAGCTCCCAGACCCGCCAACTCCGTGCTAAGCCATGACGGTTGGCGGCGGGCGGGCTTGGCACCGATGCGATCCTGGGATGACGCGCTCGCGGCTGCGTGGGCTGATGGATTGGTTGCTTACCAGCGTAAATAGGCCGTGATTTAGCCGTCGTTCACGATCTAGGGCGACTAGGCGCTCCGTATGCAGCAGGTAGCCTCTGTCCCATGCGAGGAATCATTCTGGCGGGCGGCTCCGGCACGCGGCTGCATCCAACTACCCAAGGTGTGAGCAAACAACTGCTACCCATCTACGACAAGCCGATGATCTACTATCCGTTGTCGCTGCTGATGATGGCCGGAATCCGCGAGGTGCTGGTGATCACCACGCCAGAAGATCGCGCGTCCTTCGAACGACTACTCGGCGACGGTTCGCGAATCGGCATAGCTATCAGCTATGCGGTCCAGCCGCGACCGGAGGGTTTGGCGCAGGCATTCATCATCGGCGAGGATTTTGTGGGCGACGAGTCAGTCTGCCTCGTACTTGGCGACAATATCTTCTTCGGTACGGGCCTTGGCGCTGCGCTCAAACGCAATAGGCACGTGGAAGGTGGCCAGATTTTCGCTTACCACGTCAGCGAGCCGTCCGACTACGGAGTCGTGGAGTTCGACGGCGAAGGTCGCGTCCTGTCCATCGAGGAGAAGCCAGTCAAGCCGCGAAGCAACTTCGCCGTGCCAGGGCTCTATTTCTATGACAACTCGGTGCTAGAGGTGGCCAAGGGGATCACTCCAAGCGCTCGCGGTGAGCTGGAGATCACGGCGATCAACGACTACTACCTATCCCGCGGCGAACTGCGTGTGTCGGTGTTGGACCGAGGTACTGCTTGGCTCGACACCGGCACCGTGGACTCGTTGATGGCCGCCGGTGAGTTCGTGCAAGTCGTGGAGCAACGGCAGGGTCTCAAGATCGGTTGCATTGAGGAGATTGCCTGGCGGGAAGGCTGGATCGACACCGAACACCTAGCAACAATCGCTGAGCCCCTGCGCAAGAGCGGGTACGGCAACTACCTACTCGGGTTGGTCGAGTCATCACCGTGACGCGGTAACGCCGTCGGATCGCCAGCCGAAAGGCTCACCGAGTCAGATACCTGCATGGGTACCTAAGTCCGGCCGGAACAAAGAAGTCCGGCCCAACCCGAATCGAGACGCCGGTCAAGCCCGGCTCGTTGCGGCACCGCATCGCCGCCTCACTGACTTGCGCGGGCCACGAATAGGACGTAGCAACCCTGACGTTTCCGATCGGAAACGCCGCTACCCAAAGCAAAAGGAGCCCCGCACCAGCAGCACCTAGCGCGACCTTGGTGACTGGTGTGTAGGTCACCGTCGCGGCGACAGTAACGACAAGCAGCGAGAAGAACACCAGCCCGAGGTTGACCCAGAACCTAAACGGGGCGGGATCTCGCAGCGCAGCTGTCAGTCCGAAGGACGTGAGCGCGCACAGGCCAATCAACAGACCGGCGGTGCGCAGTTCGGGTCGCGCTCTGTTGCGCCACAGCAACCAGAAGCACAAGACGAAGGCGATGCCGCTGGCGAGAAACCAAATATCACTTCGGGCAACGTTGGCAGTCCCAAACGTCACCGACCGCAAGAACCCATCGAAATAGGTCAGCCGTTGGCTCAATGGTGTTGTTTCCGGTGGTCCCACCTGCGGCGAGTTGGGTGAGGCTAGGTACACGATTACCTGAATGAGTACGCCGACGGTCAACGCGATGGGCGCGGCCAGGTAGTTGGCTCGGTCCTGTCCACGTTTCCGACCAGTGGCCCAACGAACTGCCACGATCGGTATCAATGCAATGGTTCCGGGTGCGGTCAGCGCCGCGAGGGCAGTTAATCCCGCTTCCGAACCCGCTCTGAGTCGGGTGGTCGCCTGGGAGTACGGGAGCAGAACCCACATCGCCGCGTAGCCGAGCACCCATTGCAGGTTCACCAGCACGCCGATCGTCTCGGCGCCTGCGTCGGGCAACAGTGCAATTGCCAGCCCGACGGCGGCACTAGCCCAGATGGGCAACCCAAGCCGTCGTGCACTTGCAGTCACGAATCCTGCCGCTACTGCAGTGACGAGGATCGCGAGCGTCACAATCACCGTCCCGGCGACGGCAGGCGGGAAGATCGCGACGACTGCGACAAGCACGCGGGGGATGACCGAGACGTAACGTGCGTACGACGAGAAAACGCAGCCGGCGGGGTCGTCACCCGTCGCGCAGGACAAGAACAGCCCGTCCTCGAACCAAATCTGCGAGCTCGGATCAGCCACTATGGCGATCCTGGCGACACTCAAAACGCCGACGGCGGTGGCAACCGCAAGGATCAGCCATCTACTGCGGTTGGTCGGCGGCTCGCGACGGCGTGGCCGACTGGCACCAGTCGCTGGTCCAGCTACATCGATACCGCTAGTCAACGCCCGGTCCTGTCGTGGGTCCGCGTCGCCGGACGGCCTCGACCTGCCGTCGAGTCTGTGCCCACCGCCATGCCGCGACGGTATCGGTGTGTCTACGGCTGGCGCCAGTCCGACGAGTGCAGGGGTGAGCGACCCTGGCACGATCTAAGGCATCCCAGCACGCTCACGTCGGAATTCTTGGAGCTATCGATGTCATCGGTTGTCCTGCACATCGGTACGAAGAAGACTGGAACTACTTTCCTGCAGAGCTTCCTGAGCCGCAACCAGGATGCCCTCGCGGATCAGGGTTGGCGGTGCCCGACTCTGGTGGGTAGACGCGGTCACCATGATCTGGCACTCGCGTTTGCGACCAACAAGAACTCGCCGTGGCACAAGCTGCATGGACAAGACTCGCCGGCGGCAACGGAACAGTTGATTAGTGAGTTGGGTGGGTTCCTCGGCCGTTCGGTTCAGCCGGATGACCGATGGGTGCTGAGCAGTGAGTTCATTGGCTCGCGAGTTTCGACCCCAGCTGATGTGGGGGCGCTTCTCGCATTGCTTCACGAGCACTTTGACGACGTGCGGGTTCTTGTCTACTTCCGCAGGCAGGACTTCATGGTGCCAAGCACGTACTCGCAATCGATCAAAGAGGGCAGTCGGGCGACGCTGGATTGGCAGTACGTCGATCGGCGGATCGCCGACTTCGACCACCTCGGTTTGTTCACAATGTGGTGTGACGCGGCAGGTGCCCAAAGCGTGGCAGCCAGGCCCTTTCTGGAGGGATACAAGGCGCAGCCAGAGGCCCTTCTTGCTGACTTCTTGGACGCCGCGGGTATCGCGACGGACCCGGCGTTCGTCTTACCAGGCCCAGCGGCGGTCAACCCGCAGCTCGCCGCCGAGGGGGTGGCGGCGTTGCGAGTGGTCAACGCCGTCTTACCCCGACGAGGCAGCGACGGTAAGCCGATGCGCCGTGCGTTGTCGCCCAGGATCGCGAGGGGAATCGCTGCGGTCAACGAGGGCCCGTCCATCGCATTGCCACGCGATCTCGCCCAACAAATCGATCATCACTTTGATCCGTCAAATCGCGCACTTATCAATGTGATGGGTATGAGTGACACGTGGAGCGAGTGGCTTGCACAAGATGCCAAGCCGACGACCGAACAGCCACGACCAACCGTCCCAAACGAGCGGTTGGCTCAGCTCCTTTTCGCAGCGTCGGCTGTGGAGGAGTTGTTTCCACCGGTGTTGCTCGCACGGTTGACCGCACGGATGAGTGTCATCACTGACTGGTCTGACCCTGCGGGCTACGCGTCCCTCGATCGAGCAGAGGGTAGTTAGGCGCGCTCCTGCCTCTCCCGAACCAGTCGAATCGCAGTTCTAGGGGGGCGCTGCTGGGTTGGCTGGCGCTACGGCCGGCCAAGTCCGTGGTACGTCCAACCCGCCGCACGCCACTTGTCAGCATCGAGGGCATTTCGGCCGTCCAGGATTCGCGGTGTTGCCACCGTGTCGCGCAGGGCAACCGGATCGAGGTGGGCGAACTCACTCCACTCCGTCAGCAACAGCACAAGGTCGGCCCCGCGGCAGGCGTCTTCAGCGGAGGAAGCGTAGGTCAATGTGGGAAACACTTTTGCGGCGTTGTCCATCGCCTTGGGGTCGTAGATCCGCACGTCGGCGCCCTGCAGGTGCAACTTGGCCGCGACGTCGAGGGCGGGGGAATCGCGGACATCGTCACTGTCGGGCTTGAACGCCGCGCCCAGGGCCGCGATCGCGACGCCGGACGCATCGCCGCCGACGAACTTCGTCGCGATCTCGATCGTGCGTCGTCGTTGCCGCAGGTTGATGTCATCAATCTCGCGCAGGAATAGCAGGGCGTCGTCGACACCCAACTCACCCGCTCGAGCCATGAATGCGCGGATGTCTTTGGGAAGGCAGCCACCGCCGAACCCCAGTCCCGCCCGCAGGAACTTGGAACCGATCCGTTCGTCGTAGCCGATTGCGTTGGCGAGTTGGGTGACGTCTGCCCCGGCCTTGTCACACACCTCCGCCATTGCATTGATGAAGGAGATCTTGGTGGCGAGGAACGAGTTGGCCGCGACCTTGACCAGTTCCGCAGTCGCCAGGTCGGTGCGCAAATAGGGGACACCGTTATTGATCTGATTGCGGTAGACCAGCCGAAGCAAATCATTCGACGCGTCGTTGTCCACGCCGACGACGAGGCGATCTGGATGGTTGGTGTCGGCGACCGCGAAGCCCTCTCGCAGAAACTCAGGATTCCAGGCGACATCAATCTGATCTCCGGCTGGCGCAAGCTTGTGAAACAGCGTCTTGAGCCGCGCTGCGGTACCGACTGGAACGGTCGACTTGCCGACGACCAACGCGGGTCGACGCATGTGAACCGCCAACGATTCCGCTGCGGCGTTGACGTGAGACACGTCAGCAGCATTCGAACCGGCCTGCTGTGGGGTGCCGACGCAGAGGAAGTGAACGTCGCCGAACTCCGCCGCCTCGGCGAAGTCAGTCGTGAACCGTAACCGTCCCGATGCCATTGCCTGACTGAGTGCCTCGTCGAGACCAGGTTCGTAGAAGGGCGCGTCGCCGGCTGTCAGGGCAGCGATCTTGTCTTCGTCGACATCGACGCCTAGGACGTCGTAGCCGAAGTTGGCCATGCATGCCGCGTGGACGGCGCCGAGATACCCGGTGCCGATCACGGTGAGAGCAGGCAACTGCTCGGAGGTGGTTTCTGACATGACCAACAGGCTACTTGCCCGCTGGTCATGCGACGCAGTGCGCAGAGGGCAACGCCAATTGGTGTCGCGATCGGTCTTCGTATACTTGGCCGCAGGATCTTGCCCGCGACTGGCGCGGGTCGCACTCGACGATGCGCAGAGGATGTAGCGGATGACCGCGAATTCGAATTTCGATGCCTACCAGTTGTCAGCGGAGCACCAACAACTGCAGGCTGCTGTTCGCCAGCTCGCGCTGGACAAGATCGCTCCCCGCGCTGCTGAGATCGATGACTCCGGGGAATTCCCGTGGGATGTCTACCACGCGTTGGCGAGCGCGGGTTTCCACGCGATCAGCATCCCGGAGGAGTACGGCGGCTCTGGCGGCGACGCGATTGCGGCGTGCATCGTCGTTGAGGAAGTTGCCCGCGTGTGTGGGTCGAGTTCATTGATCCCTGCCGTGAACAAGCTCGGCACCACCCCGCTGATCGTGGGTGGAGATGAGGCAATCAAGGCTCGCTACCTCCCGCTGGTAGCCAGCGGCGAGGCAATGTTCTCCTACGCGCTCAGTGAGCCCGAGGCAGGCAGCGATGCTGCCAGCATGCGTGCGCGGGCGGTATGGGATGGCGAGGCCTGGGTACTCAATGGCGTGAAACGCTGGATCACCAATGCCGGGATCTCCAAGTACTACACCGTGTTGGCCAGCACCGATCCGGACAAGGGCTCGCGTGGCATCTCTGCGTTTGTCGTCCACGATGACGACGAGGGCTTCACCCTGGGCGCACCGGAACGCAAACTGGGTATCAAGGGGTCGCCCACCCGCGAGCTGTACTTCGACAACGTGCGACTACCTGCCGACCGGATGATCGGAGATCCCGGAACCGGCTGGACAACCGCGATGAAAGCGCTCGACGTGACACGCGTCGGTATCGGTGCGCAAGCCGTCGGGCTGGCGCAGGGCGCGCTGGACATCGCCGTGGACTACGCGCAGACCCGTAGTCAGTTCGGCAAGCCGATCGTGGACTTCCAGGGTATCCAGTTCATGCTTGCTGACATGGCCATCCAGATTGAGGCTGCGCGGCAGTTGGTCTACCGCGCCGCAGCGGTTAGCGAGCGCGGCGAAGCGTCGGCAACCTACTTGGGAGCAGCCGCCAAATGCTTTGCCTCCGATGTTGCGATGAAGGTGACGACCGATGCTGTGCAGGTACTCGGCGGCTACGGATACGTCAAGGACTACCCGGCCGAACGCTTCATGCGCGACGCCAAGATCACCCAGATTTACGAGGGCACAAACCAAATCCAGCGGGTAGTCGTTGCGCGGGCTCTGCTGAAGGACGCCGGCAAGCGATAGCGTTGGCTCCTGCTCGGCTGGAGATCGATCGAACCGTATTCGTTGGTATGTGAGCACCGCACGCAAAAGGAGGCTCTTCGTGGCTGAAGCCGTGCTGCATATCGGCACCAAGAAGACCGGCACGACCTTTCTGCAGGAATTCCTGCGACAGAATCAGGTGGCGTTGGCGCAAGCAGGCTGGACGTATCCCGAATTCCTGCGTCGGCGCAATCATCACGACCTGGCGCTGCCGTTTGCCGATGACAAGACATCAGAGGTCCACCGGCTCCTTGGCTTCGATACTGAGGAAGGCTCGCAGGAACTCATCGCCAAACTCGACCGGGAACTGACAGCAGCCGTGCAGCCGGATCAGCGCTGGATTTTTTCCAGCGAGTTCCTGTCCTCGCGACTGCTCACCGCCGGGGAAGTCGCCTCGATGCTCGCCTTCCTGCGCAAGCACTTCACCGACATTCGTGCCGTGGTGTATTTCCGTCGACAGGAGTTCATGGTTCCCAGCACGTATTCCCAATCCATCAGGGAAGGCGGGATCAGGGACCTCAACTGGCGCTACGTGCAGGGCCGAATGCAGGATTTCGACCATTTGAACCTGTACCGGATCTGGAACGAGCAGCTTGGGCCTGGCAACTTAATCTCGCGCCCCTACCTGGAGGCCTACAAGAGCGCGCCCGACGCGGTATTGGCCGACTTCTTCGAGACGACCGGCATACCGGCGCGCGACGATTACGAGATGCCGGGCCGCGCATCCGCAAATCCCCAGCTCAGTCGCGAGGGGATCGCTGTCATGAAGAGTCTCAACGCCCGGTTCCCCGTCCGTAAGCGTGGCGAGCGACCCCTGCGCCCGCAACGTGCCGCGATTGCGCGCCGGGTCGCTGAGATCACCGCAGGTCCGAGTTTCGGGCTGTCAGCTGAACTGCTCAAAGCGATGAAGGCCTACTTCTCACCTCGGAATGCCACGCTGGTGACTGAGCTCGGTGGTGGTTCGGAGTGGACCGAGTGGATGGATCAACAGCCACCGCAGACTGCCGAAGCAGGCGAAGATGCCGTTTCGAACGCCCGCCTGGCAGAGGTGATGGCGCAGATTCCAAGCGAAGGGTCGGGGGTTTCGCCGTTGATGATGGCCAATCTCTTCTCTCGCCTGTCGTTGCCGGAGGGGATCGTCGATTGGGAGGATGCGGAGGGCCACGCGAACCTGGCTGCCGCACGGCCTCTGCCGAAAGCGCCTAGGACCTGGCGACAGTTGGCCAAGCGCGGCATGGCAAAGGCCCGCGCAAGGAAAGGCCCACGCTGATGCCATCAGATGAGCCCCGACTCAGAAACGTGGCAGTGGTCCTCGCTGGTGGCGTGGGCGCGCGAGTAGGGCTGAACATCCCCAAGCAGTTGATCAAAGTCGCCGGTAGGTCGATTGTCGAGCACACGATCGCCTTGCTTGAGGATTCGGACTTGATCGACGAGATCATCATCATGATGGCTCCGGGGTACCTGGACGAGATTCGCCAGATCGTGGGTTCCGGTGCATACCCCAAAGCGACGACCATTCTGGAAGGTGCGCAGACCCGCAACGGCACGACCGAGCGAGCGATTGCGGCTCTTGGTGATACCGAGTGCAACGTGCTCTTCCACGATGCCGTGCGGCCGCTTCTTTCCGAGCGCATCATCAGCGATCTTGTTGTCGCTCTCAAGACCTACGAGGCCGTCGACACCGCGATCCCGTCGGCAGACACGATCATTCAAGTCGATCCGGTGTCTCCCGGCGATGCATCAGCGGGGGAGTTGGAGACGATCACTGACGTGCTTCCGCGACACCTCTTGCGTCGGGGCCAGACACCGCAGGCGTTCCGGCTCTCGGTCATTCGCCGAGCGTATGAACAGGCGGCCGTCGACCCAGACTTTGTTGCGACTGACGACTGCACGGTGGTGTTGCGTTACCTGCCAGAGGTTCCGATCGCGGTGGTCCGCGGGGACGAGCAGAACATGAAGGTCACCGAGCCCATCGATGTGTTCATGGCCGACAAGTTGTTTCAACTGTCCAGCCACGATCGGCCGACACCTCGAACGCCGCAGGAGTATCGCGACGCGATGGCCGGCAAGACGTTGGTCGTTTTCGGTGGCTCATATGGGATTGGTTCCGACATCGCCGAACTTGCGAGAGGTTACGGCGCCAACGTCTTCTCGTTCTCTCGTTCATCGACGCAAACGCACGTCGAACGCCGGGAAGATCTTCAGCTCGCATGCGACACCGTGTTGGCGAAGACCGGTCGCGTCGACTACGTCGTCAACACCGCTGGCGTGCTGCCACGGGGAGAACTCTCGGATACCAGCGAGGAGACGATCTACCACTCAACGGAGGTCAACTACCTAGCGCCGGTCTTCATCGCTCAGCAGTTCTACCCTCACCTGGCGAAGACCGGCGGGTCATTGCTGTTGTTCACCTCAAGTTCCTACACCCGAGGTCGATCCGGGTACAGCTTGTACTCGTCGGCCAAGGCCGCCGTGGTCAACCTGACCCAGGCGCTCGCGGACGAATGGACCGAGGCCCGCGTGCGCGTGAACTGCATCAACCCGGAGCGAACGGGCACGCCGATGCGCACGAACGCGTTCGGCGCAGAACCCCCAGGCAGCCTGCTCGGAAGCGAGGTTGTCGCCGCTGCGTCCCTTGACGTCCTGCTGGCCGACCAGACTGGTCACACCATTGACGTACGCCGCATCGATCCGCTGACGCCAGCGGAATTGAGCCGGGATGCGGTTGACGCCAGCAACGAAGGCACCCGCTAGCGGTGCGCCTCAAGCGAGACCTGGTGGCTCTGCGGCAGCGGTTGCAGGAGCGTCGCGCCGCCGGGCAGGTAAAGCAAGCGGGTGGCTGGTCGGTCGCCGGATTGGAACCGGGTACTTTCCAGATCGCGGTGTATTTTGCCGATCCTCCGGCGCACCTCTACCAGTTGCGTCAATGGTTTGAGTCGCTGCGTTCCTTGGATCAGGAACACCGTGTTGTCGTCGTTGTTCGTCGCGCCAAGACCGCACTGGCGCTGCAAACTGACTGCCCGGTACCGGTGGTCTACGCCCCAAACCACCACGACATCGACCCACTGATGTCGACACAACCGCTACGCGTCGTCTTCTACGTGAACCACAACCTGCGCAACTTCGCCATGCTGTGGCATCCGGACGTCGCGCACGTTTACATCGGACACGGCGAATCGGACAAGATCGGAATTTCGGCATCGAACCAGTTAAAGGCCTATGACTACTGCTTTGTCTCCGGGCAGGCGGCGGTCGATCGAATCCGGAATCGGCTGATCAACTACGACGTCACAACCAGGGTCATCGAGGTGGGTCGCCCACAGGTCGCTGCGCTGGACGCTGCGGCGGCAGGATCTTCCGCCGCGCCGACCGTGCATCGGACTGTTCGACGAACGGATCGGACGGTGGTGCTCTACGCGCCGAGTTGGGAGGGCGACCGACCGGCCAACAACTATGGGTCGCTTGGTTCCCACGGGGTTGCCGTGGTTGCCGCGCTGCTCGCCGACCAGCGCTACCAGTTGGTATTCCGACCACACCCACTGACCGGCTCGAAGGACCCGAAGTTTTCAGCGGCGCAACAGACGGTCGAATCGATGATTCAGCGGGCGAACCAGCAGAACCCGAGCGCAGGTCACGTCTACGATCGGAGCAGCGACTTCGGCTGGCAACTTGGTGTTGCCGACGTCTGCGTCGCGGACATTTCCGCGGTTGCGTACGACTGGTTGGCAACGCGCAAGCCGCTGGTGGTCACCCAACCCGTAGGCGTCCATGTCAACGCCGACCCGAGGGGAATCGCCGGTAGGCTGACGCTGTTGTCCCAAGCCAATGCAGCACACGTCACCGACGCGTTAGCGGACGCACAAAGCGCCGAGTCGCTAGCGTTGATCGACTCCTTGGCCACGTACTACTTCGGTGCCCTTGATGGGCCGAGTGCGATGCAGCGCTGGCGCGAAGCGATCAGCCAAGTCATAGCCCAACGAGATCACGCCGTTGCTCGACGAGACGGCATAACGTCAGACTGAGTCGCCGTCGTCGGTTGCGCGCGGTCGCTGGCGCTCCTCGGCCCGATCGACTAGCGCGCTGACGGCGCTCGCGAATCTCTCCGTCGCCGGTGGCTGTGGTGGGCCGAGTAGCAGTTCATGTTGGGCAGCGCGGATCCGTCGCTGGCGGTCCGGTGCGGCTCCCGTGACGACGTCGATCACCTCGGAGATGTGGCTCCCGTCAGCGGAGATGACAGTGCCTGCCGAGGCTGACGGAAACTGATCGACGAACACGTCATCGGGCAACGAACTCGTGTTGAAGACAGCGAATGGCTTATCAGACGCCATGAAGTCGGACAGCACGCTGGATACGTCGGCAGCCATGAAGGAAGCGGCATTGAAGCAGTCGTAAAGCCCCACGTCGCCGTGCTCGACCACGACGTGGGTCCGTGGGTCGGTGCGCCGCCAGAAGTCCCGGCTGAATCGAGCGAGCAACTCGTCGCCTGCGATTGCGCTCAAGCCGTCCAGCTCGCGGCGTTGACTGGCGGGTAAGACCTGGCTGGGGGCCGCGGGCAGTTTGTTCGCTGCGTTCGCCTTGGCCAACATGGACACGATTCGTTGGTGGGCCGTCCGGGCGTTGGCAAGCCGGCGTCCGGTGAACGGGTGCGGCTTGTAGATCAGGCGAAGCGGCATCGGTGAGTCGAGGGCCGCCTGGACAAAATTGACGGCCTGTCCCAGCAAGGAGCTGTACTGCTGTTCCAGATTCCATCCTTCCCACGTGGGCGCGTAGAGAACTGTCGGTGGCTCACCGGGTTCCAGCTGGCCGGTGGCCGAGTCAATGGCGTCGAGCTGGGGGCGTCCGACGAAAACGAACTGGTCGTCACGAACACCGACGTTTGCGCGTCGATACCTGTCTGCGCCAGCTTCGCCGGCGAGCCAGATCTCGTCGTAGACCTTGGCGAACGGATTTGCCGAGGAGTTCTTGTCGCTGTCGCCATGGCCTATGAAAGCCGACATCAGACTCGGCTCTCGGACGAGGTGGATCACGTCGCCGGTGTTGGCGACGAACAACCCCGCTCGAAGAGTTGTCAGTTCCAGCGACAGGAAGTCCGCAGCCACGGGGACGCACACCACCGGGGTAGAGGTTGGCCCGAGCACAGCGAACTGCTTGTGCGAGCGCATCAGGATGATTGTTGGCTCCTGCACCCGCTCGAGGGCCGACAGCCACATGCTCGTTTGGTAGAGGTTGCTGGCATCCCCGGACCCGACGTACAACGCGACCTTGGGCGAAAGGTTGGCCAGGGTCCGGCGCGTGGCCGCGAGCACCGCACCGCGGTAGGGATCACCGATCCGCTTGGTCACGACCGCGGTCGCAAGCACGCTGAACGCGAGTAGTCCAACGGCGACAATTGCTACCAACCAGGCGACCAACAGTTGGCCGGTCAGCAGCGCACCGGCCAAGAACAGAACGAGTTCGGCGATGGCGAGTCCGATTCCCGAGGCTAGGTAAGTAGCAACACCGGCTGGTGGTTCGACGGCGACGCCGTCAAGGTTTCGGGTAAAAACGGTACGCCCCAGTCGCGCCTCAAGACGATCGGTGACGACGCGTGCTGGAACCATCAGCAGGGTCACCAATATCGCTGCACAGACGAACGGAATGACGACCGCTGAGTTAGTCCACACGGCGCTGCCGAGCGCTAGGAGCACGATCATCCGCAAAGCGGTCAGGGCCGGGGAGCCGAGGCCACCGAGTTCAAGGATTTGGTCGATCCGGTCCTGACCTGGTGATCTCTGCGCGCTCGCAATCGCGGAAGCAGTGAGAAGGATAAAGGTCACCAACCGCCAGCCGACGAACGCCATTGGTGCCGCGAGAGCAAGCAGGAGCACGGCGAGCAGCACAGGGCGCGGCAGTCGGTTGCCGATCTTCGTGAGGTTCATCTGGCCACGAGTATAGCCACCGCCAACCAGGCCCAAAATGATCAGCAGCGGCATCTTCAAAGAACCCAACCCGGCCACGACTGCCCCTCCCCACCCTCGTGCCGGTGCTACTCTGGCGACCCTGGATCAGCGCTCTCAGACTGGAGACGAGACCGTCATTTCCCCAGACGGGCGGTAAAGAGCCAGCGGATGCCCGAACCGATCACGTAACCCTCAGGACGGCTTGGTGATGAGCGACTACAACGCCTCCGACCTGCGCGCCAAGTTCGCGGCCAGTCGGCGGACCTTCCAGAGGGTGGGATTGCTGGTACTGATTCTGATGGGGGTAGTTCTCGGGGTGGCCATGGCGCTTCCGTCATGGTGGCTGCTCATCGTTATTCCTGTTGTGATCCTCGGGTTCGCGATCGCCGATCGCCGGATGGTGAGTCAGCATCGCGCTGCAATCGCTCGGGTCACCGAACAGAATCGAGCAGCCGCCAAGGCACGCACGGTGGCCGTTGATGCCGAACTCGATGAGTTTGTCGGTCCAGCTGGAGTATGCGTGATCATTCCCGCATACAACGCGCAGGACACCATTGCCACGGCAATCGAGAGCGTGCAGCGGCAGAGCTACCCCAACCTGACCTGTGTGATCGTTGACGACTGCTCAACTGATCAGACGGTCGCAGCGGCGCTGGCGGCGATTGGCGATGACGATCGCTTCACGCTGCTGAAGCTCGCGCTCAATTCCGGCGCCTCCGTCGCACGCAACGCTGGTCTGGCGGCCGCGTCGGGGCAGTACTTGGTCTACCTCGATGCTGATGACGTGCTGTTGGCAGATGCGATTCGTCGGCGCCTGATCGCGCTGCGGCGCAAGCCACAGGCGACCGGAGCCTTTGGTCGACAACTGCAGGTCAGCACCTCTGAAGGCTGGCGTGAGAAGAAGGCCGAGCGCATGCCTCGGTCTCCGGACAACGTCAATATCTCGACGGCTGGAGGTGATCAGCCGTTCATCCCGCATCAGGTGTTGATGAGTTTTGCGGCCGCTCGCGATCTGGCCGGATTCGACGAACAAATGCGCAACAACATGGACTTTGACCACTGGATGCGCTCGCTGCGCTCCGGGCACGAGTTCGTCTATTGCGGCTACCTCGATTGCCTCTATGTCCAGCTACCCGACTCGATCGTCGGCAAGGGCGTCGAAGGTCATGGGCGTCGATTCATGAGCGTCCTCAGTGACGAATGGGACGGCATTCTTGATGGGCCGCGGGCGTCTTGCGGGCCTGACCTCGACGGGCCGCTCGGACCGGTCCTGCGTGCTGGCATTGCGCAACTGCGCTACCTACGGATCGCCGGAATGATGATCGGCGTCGGCCAGGATCCGTTGGATACCAGGCAGCGGTTGATGGACATTGAGCCTGCCCGCAAGCCGTTGCCGCACGAGTACGCCATCACCCAAATCAGATACGGGATTCGCCGCGAGTACCGGCGGGCAGCGGGCGGCGATGACGCTGATGTTGAGGCGGCTGCCCTTGCTCGGGCGAAAGAATGCGTCGCCATCCTGATGCCCGACAGGCAGTGTCACGTCGTAGCTCCGGCCAAGCAACCCACCTGGGCCGTGCTTCTGACGTCGGCGAAAGAGGCACGCCTCGCATTGGAAAACATGCGCGAGGTGCCAGCCCAGCTGTTGCCCATGTTCGTCTGCGCCGATTCGTGGCTTGGCGACCGGGATGGCGACGGCGGGGCATCCTCCTACTTGGTTGGAGCAGACCGACCGGTGCAGTCCATCTCCTTGCCGGGCTTCTTCCTGCAGGGGATCGCCTACCGCACGATTGTCGTGCCGTCCTCCGATGATTGGCTCGGACGAACAGCCGCTGATTGTGCCGCGAATCGGGGATCAGTGCTTCGCACTGTCAGCCTCGGATCCGACGGGTTGCGCCTGGCCGACTTTGCATCCTCGCGCGGACCTGTCAATCGCGTCGCGAACTACGCGGTCCTGGATGCCGAGGCGCTGCGGTTGACCAACCGACCGCAAGACGATCGTTCCCAGGTCATGGTGGAATCCGACGCAACTGCAGACTCCCACCCCGCAGCGGCCGCCGACTCCGCAGCTGGTGGCCTGATCTAAATGACCGGCGGTCGTCCGCGAAGCGCCATCCGCGCGACTGTCGACCAGCGCAGTGGTCGTCGCTGGCCCGGGTCCGCTCGCCACCCTTCGGCCCACCCCGCGAACCAAGCAGTGCGGGCGGCGCGGTCGGCGCGTAACCGCAGAAGGTCGGCCGCGGACCAGACTCCAACGTAGGCGGGAATGAGCGGCAGGGGCAGCGACCTACGGGCAATCCACACCCGATTGCGGGCGTTCATTCGGTAGTACATCTCGTGGCGGGTAGGGGCGGCGGCGGGGTGGTGAGCCTCTAGGTTGGCTCCGTACCATACGCGGTAGCCAACGTCCCAGCACCGCCAAGCGAGTTCAATGCCCTCGTGGTAGTAGAACAACTCGTCGGGGAATCCGCCGATCTGGTCAAACACCGTTCGGCGGACCAGCAAGGCGCCCTCCCACACCGAGAACGCGGAACTCGAATCGAACCGATCGCCTTTGCGGATTCGTGGGATCCACCGGTTCGGATCCGCGTCGGACAGTGGATCGTGGACGCGCGGCTGCAGGATCCCCAGATCAGGAAACGCGCGGAATGCCGCGACCGCCTTACTTAGGAACGTGGGATCGGTCAGCCAGGCGTCGTCGTCGAAGAAGAAGAGGACCTCGCCCGTGGTGGCAGCTGCTCCGGCGTTGCGACCAGAGCAGGCACCGAGGTTCTCGGGCAGGTGCAGCGGGCGCACCTTCGCGGGCAGGTCGGCTGGCTCCCAGCCGTTGCCCACGCAGACGATGTCGACGCTGACATCCGTCTGTGCGAGCAACGAATCGAGCCCTCTGCGCAGTTCGTCGGGCCGGCTGCCCATTGTCAGAACGACAATCCCAACATCAATCATGTTTGTGTCCGCAAACGCGAACTAGTCACGATCGCGACAAAGTGCCCGATGGTGCTCAGCGTCGCTAGCGGCAGCAGTGCCGCCAACAGGATGCGGGTTGCGGTCAAGTCCCCAAGGAAGGCGTCGATGATTGCGGCGGCGGCGGCCAGCAGCGTCAGCTCGATCGAGTGGAAGAGCTTGTAGAACGGGACGTACGCAGCCAACCGACGCAACGTTGCAACAATCCCAGCGCGCGGCGCCGAGGTCGACGCAGACTCCGACAGTTTGGGTAACCCGGAATATGCGCGGGCAACGTGAACGAAATCGTTGAGGGATTTGTTTAGTAGCAGTACCACGGCCAGTAGCGCGCCGAGCAGGATCCAGCCACTGTTGGTGTCGAAACCACCAGCAGCTCGCACGCCTAACGCTATGGCGATGAAGGCCTCGGTCGAGTAGTGCGCGATTTTGTCGAGAAAGACTCCGGTGGGGCTTTGGGAGCGTCGCCAGCGGGCGACCTCGCCGTCGGTGCAATCGATCAACATCTGCAGCTGACCCAGGATTGCGGCTAGTAGACCGCCCGTTAGTCCCGGAATGAGCAAGCTAGCCGCCGCCGCCCAGCCGATAAGGATCATGACGGCTGTCACACCATTCGCGCTGAACCCCGCACGCAAGAAGATACGCGTGAGATACGGCGAAATCGGCCGGTGATACAGGTCGCCGACCCAATGCTCGGAGTTACTTCGGCCGGTGATTGTCGACGGCTGACATACCTCACGCAGTTGCGCGATTGTGGGCCGCTCTGGACGGTCCGAGGCCTTCGAGCCTGCGGGGTTAGTCATAGTTCGTTTAGGTTAGCCGGAACAGATTGAGTCCGACGCGGTGCGAGCTTTCGCAGCCGCAGCAGTTCCCGACTTCTCCTTGGCAGCGACGACCGGCTTGACGGAGAACTGGTAGTCGGCGCCGACCGTGAGCGTGACGTTCTTGGACCAGCCGTCGACCGGTGTGAGCGATACGCCGGTGGAGTAGGCCAGCGTTCGGGCTGCCGCTGTTTGTTTCTTGTCTGCCGGGTCATAGCGGACGAAGCTCGTATCGGACTTCTTGCCAGACGTCGTCGCGGCGACCGTGTAGCCCTCCCGCTGCAACTGGTCGGCGGCCCGGAAGCCACCCCCGGAGGTACCCGTCGCATCTTTGACAGTCAGGGTGATGGTGTCGGCAGCGGCGGTCAACGGCTGGCCGTCAAGCCCGTTGGTGGGCGGCGGCGGCCAGGCCTGGTCATCGCGGATCGCTTTCCAGAGTTCGTCAGCCTGGGAGGGCACCCATGACACGGTGCCGCCGTCGGCGTTGGCGGTCCACGGCACGGTTGCGAAGGTGATATCGCTGGGCTTGACGCCGGAGCCATTCACCGCGAGGTCCTTCAAAGCGTCGAAGTTTGCCAGGCCCGGATCTGCGGTCAGGGACTTCGTTCCGGCTTGCAGAACCTTGTAGAGCTTGGGTGGGTTCACCAGAACTCCGGCAGATGTCGCCTTGCGAATCGCGGACGAGAGGAACTCCTGTTGTCGCTCGATTCGTCCGATGTCGCTGCCGTCGCCGAGCGCGTACCGAGCACGCACGAACGCCAAGGCCTGCTCGCCGTGCACGACGGACTTTCCAGCCGGTAGGTTCAGCCTGCTCTTGGGGTCGTTGACCGCCTCCTTGAGGCACACCTCCACGCCGCCGAGGGCACTCACGACGTTCTTGAAACCAGTGAAATCAACGACCAGGTAGTGATTGATCGGGACGCCGGTCAATTGCTGAACGGCCTTGACGGTGCAACTCGGGCCGCCGATCTCAAACGCCTCATTGAATCGGCTGGTGTAACCACCACCGGTGGTGCCATTGGTCGTCTTACAGACCGGAAGTTGTACTTGCGAGTCGCGCGGGATGCTGACCGCCAACGCCCTCGTTCGGTCACCGGAGATGTGCAACAGGATCGTGGTGTCGCTGCGGGCACCGGCAATGTCGGCAACGTGGCCGTAGCCCTTGCCGTTCTTGCCCTCCCGCGTATCGGATCCCATGAGCAGGATGTTGATGGGCTCGCCCGGCGTCGGTGCGGGTTGGGCGTTGGGCGTCCAGTTCAACGCGTTGTCAGCGGTGATGTTACCCGTCAGTTGCTTCGCGTAGTAGAAACCGACGCCGGCCATCGCCGTTGCCACCAGAACCAGGCATGACAAAGTGCCAGCCAAGATTCGGGGCCACCGATGGCGCCGCGTTGCGGTCACAGAAAGTCCTCAATTTAGGAGTCACAAGACAGCCAGCACACTGTACGCCCGAATACTGCCTCGCGGCCGCAGCTGTACAGAGTTGCGACGCACCAAATCTCGCCCAGGTTCCCGGTAGCGGTCAGTGATCATGAGGCCTGGAGACACGCGAAACGGCCCTACGCGGTGTCACACTCGCGCCGAGCGCTGCCGTTGACCCGTTTATTCGTCTCTCGGAGGTGTCCAGTGGGTACGTGGATGATGCGCACGGGAATTGTGGCGGCCGCGGCCGCAGGCCTGTTGACGCTCGCGGCGCCGGTTCAGGCCACCGGATCGCCTGGCTTCACGATTCGGGGTGCGGGATTCGGCCATGGCGTCGGACTCAGTCAATATGGCGCCTACGGCATGGCTCGGGAAGGCTACCGCGCGGTTCAGATTGTCGAGCATTACTTCACCGGTGCCCGAGCGATCCCGCACGCCGACCTCCGTGCCATCCGCGTCAACGTAGGCCACCGGCTGACGACCGCGCGGTTCGACGCGGTTGCGCTGGGAAAGGGCGGGGGTCGCGCCGAAGTTCAACTCAACACCCGTAGGCCCGTCGCCATTCCGATTGGGACCGACTTCAAAACCCGTGCGCGCGGTTCCCGAGTGGTCGCCACGCTGATCTCAGGCTCCGGTTCGCGGGTGCGAATCGGCAAGGCGAAGCTGGTTACATTGCGCTGGGCCGGAACCCGCACACCTGGTGCCGCCGGATCGGCGCCGACCGCAGTCCGGATCGGGAAGAATGGCGGCGGCGTCGCTGGCAAGTTGCTGCGGTACGGGGCAATCGACGTCGCAACCGTCAACGGATCGCTAGAGGTCGTCAACTCCCTTCGTATCCATGACGAGTATCTCTCTGGAATATCCGAGGTCCCAGCCAGCTGGCCGGCTGCCGCCCTGCAGGCACAGGCAATCGCGGCGCGTTCCTATGCGCTCACGAGGAAGTCCATTCGATCCTCCTGCCGTTGCCAATCCGACGACGGTTCGGGACCGTTCTACGACCAGACCTTCGCCGGTTGGTCGCGGGTGATCTCCCCGATGGGCAAACGTTGGCGAGCCGCCGTGACTGCCACCGCAAGTTCGCCGACGACTGGTCTGACGTTGATGTATCGGGGGAACCCAATCACGGCCTTCTACTTCTCCTCGTCCGGTGGCCGCACTTCCAACAGCGAGGACGTGTGGGGTGGGTTCCATCCGTGGGCGCGCAGCGTCGATGATCACTGGAGTGTGAACCCCAAGTACAACGATTCGGGCAGTGCCGCGTGGAAAACGACCAGGTCGCGAGCCGCACTGGCGGGAGCCTTCGGTCTGCCGGATGTGGCACGGGTAGTGGTGACCGCGCGATACGCCAGTACCGCCGCCAAGACCGTCCGGGCGTACTCGGCCGCCGGAGCCAATAAGTCCATCAGTGGTCAGGCGTTGGCCAGCCGATTGGGATTGCGCTCGACTTGGGTGTGGTCGATCAAGTGACTTCGACGGTATTGGTCACTTTCTCCTGGGTCGCGACGGCCGCAGTGCGTTCTGGGTCGGCATTGACGACCATGACGACCGATCCCGCGATCAGTGTGGGCACGCTCAAGGTGGCCAGCACCGCGTCGAGCCCTGAGAGTTCGGCACCGGTGGTAGCCGCGGTACCCGCTGCGCTCACCAGAATCCTGGCGCCGGCAGGAAGCTGCCATTTAGTGGCGGCACTGTACGCGGCCAGCTCAAGTCCGGCCGAGTTCCACGATTCTGTACCGGCAATGAGGGTCTCGTGATCCGGCGCAACGGGGCTTGCGGAGTTGAAGAAATCACCGTGGTTGCGGACCTCGGTGAAGTAATCATTCAGCTGGGAAGGCAACGGTTCGCGGAATCCCTGCGCCATCGGCAGCAGCGAACAGGCGATGGTCGCCTCGGCGCCGGTGTCCACGGTGATCAGATGTGGGCCGACGACCGCGATGTCGGGAGCGTCCACTTGGGCGCCGATCGCGACGGTTGCGCCGACCTGCCAGCAGGCGGCGATCCATACCGGCACAATCCAATGCAGCGGTAACCGCACGTTGACAACCGAACCTGGCTCAACGTCGAACTCGTCGACGAGCATGTTCGAGGTTTTGGCTACCCAATTGCCAAAGGTCGTGCCGGACAGTTCCACCCGCTCGGACGTGGCGTCGTCGTAGTAAGTGAGGAAGGGCGCTGCGGGGTCTCTCATGCTCCCCAGACTGTCACGCTGACCGCCTCGCTCGGGGTTTTGCGGAGGGCCGGTTGCGGCAGATGGGGCGTGCCCGTGCACGAGGACGGGTCGGCGTGGCAGGGTTGCCCTGTGCTTGAAGCCGTGATGCTCGTAGGTGGCAAGGGAACGCGCCTTCGACCCTTGACCAATTCCATTCCCAAGCCGATGTTGCCGGTGGCCGGAGTTCCGGTAACGGAGCACCAGATCGCCCGCGCGCGTGAGGCGGGGGTCGGTCGTATCGTGCTCGGAACGTCCTTCCGGGCCGAGGTGTTCTCCGCCTACTTCGGCGATGGCTCCGAATTCGGTGTCGAACTGCGCTACGTCGTGGAAGATGAACCGCTCGGAACCGGCGGAGCCATCCGCAACGTGGTCGAAGCGCTGGAGTCAGGCCCGGACGACCCAGTCATCATCTTCAACGGCGACGTATTGACCGGCTTGGACATTGCTGGCCTCGTGCAGGCCTGGCGCGACGCCGACGCTGACGTTGCGCTGTACCTCACCCGAGTCGAGGATCCGCGGGCATTTGGCTTGGTCCCGACCGATTCGGAAGGACGCGTGGTGGAGTTTCTGGAGAAGCCAGAAACCGACGAGCAGATCGTGACCGACCAGATCAACGCTGGCTGCTATGTCTTCAAGAGGTCGCTGATCGACCAAATACCTACTGGTCGTCCCGTCTCGGTCGAGCGCGAGATCTTCCCCGAACTGCTGGCTTCCGGTGCCAAGGTCATCGGCGTCGTCGATGACGGCTATTGGCTCGATTTGGGGACACCACTGGACTTCCGCAAGGGTTCCTGCGATCTGGTCACCGGACTCGCACCGTCACCGGCTTTGCCTGGCCCAACGGGGGAGTCGCTGCTGTTGGACACCGCGTCGGTCTCCGCCGATGCCACTGTCGATGGTGGGACCATTGTTGGTCGCGGAGCCAGGATCCGCTCGGGAGCCGTGGTTCACGGCAGCGTCGTATTCGACGAAGCGGTCATTGGCGCCGCGGCGATCGTTGATGGGTGCGTCGTCGGTCGCGGTGCAGTCGTCGGGCCCAACGTCATCTTGCGTGGAGTAGTCGTGGGAGACGGAGCCAGGATCGGTCCCGGCAACGAGTTGCTCGACGGTGCTCGGGTGTTCCCCGGTATTGACCTGGCAGGTACATCGGTTCGGTTCTCTTCCGACCGCACGTAGCGGCCAATCGCTTCATGCACGTCATCGCGACCGTTGCCGTCATTGCGGTGCTGTTTCTGGTCAATCTGCTCAATAACCGTTGGGCAAAGCGCCACTACCTGCTGGTGTGCCTGACAGCAACCGTCGTACTACTCGCGATCGCTCGACTGGACGGGCTGTCGTGGGCAAGTCTCGGTCTCGCGAGGAACACCTGGCACCAGGGCATCTACTGGTCCATCGGGCTCTTCCTTGCCGTTGCGCTCTTCTACGCCATCGCCGCGAGCCTGCCCGTGACCAGGCGCGGGTTCAATGACAAGCGAGCCGCCGAAAAGGGGTGGCTCAATGTCCTCTATCACTCGATGATCAGGATCCCCTTCGGCACAGCGTTGCTGGAAGAGACCGCATTCCGCGGCGTCCTGCTGGCGGTCGTCACGGATGGCTGGAACCTCGCTGCGGGCATCACCGTCAGTTCGATCCTGTTTGGGTTCTGGCACGTCCTTCCGTCCCTGGAGTTCCACGACAACCACGAAGCCGCCGGCATGCTCGGCAACGGCCGTCGTGCCCAGGTTCGTAGTGTGGTCTTCACCGTCCTCGGCACTGGTGCGGCAGGCGTTGGGTTCTGCCTGTTGCGGGGGTACACAGACAGCTTGTTTCCCCCGATCGCGCTGCACGCTTCGCTCAACGGGATTGGGCTCGCCGTCTCCTGGGCCTTCGCCCGCAGACTCCGCGACCTCTAAGCGGGCGGAACGCACCGCCGGTTCGGTCGGTGTCCGATGATGGGGCAATGAAGTGCAGTCAACGGAGCTGGCGGCCAGCTCGGCCGGTCAGTCTGGAGCTGCAACTGAAACCCCTGCGACGGGGGACCGGTGACCCCACTTGGGCGACTGCTGCCGACGGCGCCATCTGGCGAACCACGCTGACTCCGGCGGGACCCGGACTGGAACGACTGTCGGCCGATGGTGGGGGATCGATCGAGCTCACAGCCTGGGGCGAGGGCGCTGACTGGCTGGCCGCTCGGCTACCGCGCCTGCTGGGTTCAGACGATGACCCCGCGGGTTTTCTGGCCCCGCCAGCACTGAAGGTGGTGGCCAGGCGCTTCCAGCATTGGCGGGTAGGGCGCACCGATCGCGTGCTGGAGGCGTTGGTCCCGGCGGTGCTGGAACAGAAGGTCACAGGCAAAGAAGCATGGCGGGCATGGCGAGAACTGGTCGGAGAGTTTGGTGAGCCCGCGCCGACCGCACCGAATGCTCCACCTGGGCTGCGAATCTTTCCGACCGCTGATCGGTGGAAGTCCATTCCGTCCTGGCGCTGGCATCAGGCTGGAGTCGACTCCAAGCGGGCTGACACGTTGCTGCGGGTGGTGTCGGTTGCCGACCAGATTGAGCGGTGTACGCAGTTGCCCGCGGCGCAGTCACACGATCGACTTCGAGCGATTCCTGGGGTCGGCGTGTGGACCGCGGCAGAGACCGCCCAACGGGCACTCGGGGACGCCGACGCTGTGTCTTTCCGCGACTACCACGTCGCCAAGGAAGTGGTCTACGCGCTGACCGGTGACATGGACGGTGACGATGAGCAGATGGCGCACTTGTTGCGACCATTCGCTGGGCATCGCTACCGCGTGCAGCGACTCGTTGAGTTGAACCCAGGCAAGCGCCCACGGCGAGGACCACGGATGACAATCAACGACATGAGAAAGAGCTAGACCCGAAGCCTCCCCACCGGGCCGGCGGACAGCGGTCGCGTCGCTACGGGTCGCCGTCAGCGGATTATCAGGTAGTCCGCAGCCAGTCGAGGCTCGCGGCGTGCCGGGTTTGACTTGGGGTAGCCGATTGCGACCGCACCCAACGGCTGCCAGTCCTGCGGCAGCTCAAGTACCTCGGTGACCACATCGGGGCAGAAGATCGTTGAACTGATCCATGCGGATCCCAGACTCCGCGCGGCTAGCGCGACCAGCAGATTCTGCACCGCTGCTCCTCCCGCCGCCAGGAAGAGGTCTCGTTCGAATCCACTACGACCCTCGTCGGGGTAGTCGTGCATCGCCTCGGACAGGTTGAGGAAGGGCAGGATGACCGAGGGCGCGGCACGCAACACGTCTCCACGCTGAACCCGTTTGCCGATGGACTCGGGGGTGTAACCGTCCAACGTGCGCAGGTCGTCCTGCCACCGATCGCGCATTGCGTCCAGCAGTGTGGTCCGCGTAGCGTCATTCTCCAGCAGGAGGAACCGCCACGGCGTGGTGTGGTGCGGCGCCGGTGCGGCGATTGCGGCCGCGACCGCCGCTTCCACGGCTTCCACGGGCACGGGCCGATCGGTGAACTTCCGGACAGTGCGGCGATGGAATGGCGCGTCGATCAGACCTGCGGCGTGGCCGGAAGCGGTCGCCTCAGCAGTTCCGAGCCGGAAGAGGTCTGCGGCGGCGTCGCGGATCAGTGGACGCGCTCCGCGGTCAGCTGCCTTGGCCGGGAGCAGGTGCTCGGCCATGCCTCGCACCACCACGACGGGGATGCCCTGGGCTTTGCCGGCGATCAGGTCGACGGCGCTGGCGATCTCGTCAGCGATGGCGACGACGGTGGCAACCAGGGGGTTGCCATACCGATCCTCTTGACCTCGGTGGTCCTCTACTACCTGAATCCCAGCGGCACCGATAGCTGCATCGGTGACTCCTTCTCGCCATGGTCGGCCCATGGTGTCGCTGACAATGACGGCGAGCTCATCAATGCCGGTCTCCCGTCGGAGCCCGGCCAGCAGTGCGCGGGCCGATCCGTCGGGGTCCGCTGGCAGCAGGACGATCGTCCCCGGTTCCGTCTCGGAGGCATCCACGCCGGCCGCGGCCAGCACCAGACCGTGCTTGGTTTCGACGATGCGGGTGACTCCGGTGGCGGTTGTCCTGCTCGCAACCGTGCGCACCGACTCACGATCGATCGCGGCCTCGCGATCGCTGGCCGCCTCGACTCTGCCCTCTGCCTTGCTGACGATCTTGCTGGTGACGGCGACGATGTCGCCAGGGTGCAGTCCGCGAGCACCATCTGGCCATTCGACGGACGCGGCTGCTGACGTGATCATGTCGACCAGGTCACTGTCTGCCGTGACCTCGCCGATACCGGTGAGCCCGACAAGCTGCAGGCTCACGTTGTTCGCACTTGCTCGCCGATACTGATCAATGCCCGGGCAACGTCGCAAGTCACTTCCAGATCATCGAAGATCGTGTTCATCGACCGGGCAGCAATTCCAAGAGCCTCAATATCGGCGACAGCGGCAGCGTCGGCGTCGTCAACGACCCAGCCATCGAGCACGCCGTCGCCGGTGCGCGAGCCGTAGTGCTGCGCGACGCCGAGGGCCGTCGTCGGTACACCAATCGCGCTCAGGCAGGCATCGGCCATGCCGCGCAGTGGGGCGCCTCCAACGATGGGCGACACCCCAACCACTGGCGCAGATGTCCTGCGCAAAGCCGCGCGAATTCCAGGCACCGCCAGGATGGGTCCGATTGAGACGACCGGGTTCGACGGCGGTAGGACGACGAGGTCGGCCGACATTATTGCGTCGATGACCCCGGGTGCGGGGGCGGCGTCTTCCGCACCGATCATGATGAATTCGCTGGCGGGCAGCGCCGCGTGATGGCGCACCCACCACTCCTGAAAGTGCAGGGCCGTTGATTCGCCGGTGTCCGGATCGTCGACCACTACGTGGGTCTCGATCCGGTCGTCGGACATCGGCAACAACGTCACCGGTAGCTGCCATCGTTGGCACAAGGCAGCGGTCACTGCGGACAGGGGATACCCACCGGCGAGCATCTGACTGCGAAGGATGTGAGTCGCAAAATCGCGATCGCCGAGGCCGAACCAATCCGGCTTGGCGCCATAGGCCCGCAACTCCTCCAGCACGGTGAATGACTCGTCCTCGCGACCCCAGCCGCGTTCCACCGATGCACCCCCGCCAAGGGTGTACATAACGCTGTCGAGGTCCGGACACACCTGCAAGCCGAAGAGACGAATGTCGTCACCGGTGTTGCCGATGACAGTGATCGTGGGTTCGGATTCCTTGCTCCGGGCAACCGCGATGAGACCGCCGAGGAATCGGGCTGCGCCGATGCCGCCAGCCAAGACCGTGACCTGCATGAAAGTGATCCTCCCAGCAGGTGTTTACGCTGCTGTCGTGGCCTCCTCGCAGTTCGACGTGCATTCCGCCGGCCCGGCACCGACGGCAGGTCAAATCCGCCGGGCAGTAACGAGGGCTGAGCGCGGGCAGTCGATCTCGGTCGACGAGGCCGCCGCACTGTTGGACGCACGCGGCGAAGATCTCGATCGGCTGCTGGCACACGCATCATCGCTGCGAAATCAGGGCGTCGATGCTCGCGGTTTGGGCCGAATCATCACGTATTCGCCCAAGGTCTTCATCCCACTGACCCGACTGTGCCGCGACAGCTGCCACTACTGCACGTTCGTCCAGACGCCCGCCGCATTGCGGCACGCGGGTCAGTCAATGTTTCTGGAGCCGGACGAGGTGCTTGCGATCGCGCGGCAGGGTGCGCAACAGGGCTGCCTGGAGGCGCTGTTCACGCTTGGCGACCGGCCAGAAGACCGCTGGCCTGCGGCCAGGGAATGGCTCGACCAGCGCGGCTACGACAGCACGCTGGCATACGTGCGAGCGATGGCGATTCTGGTGTTGGAAGACACGGGGCTTCTCCCGCACCTCAACCCCGGGGTGATGACCTGGGAAGAGATGGCCAAACTGCGTCCGGTCGCACCGTCGATGGGCATGATGCTGGAGACCACGTCGCGACGTCTGTGGTCGACGCCGGGGTTGGCCCACTACGGGTCGCCCGACAAGGAACCTTCCGTACGGCTGCGGGTACTTGAGGATGCCGGTCGGCTGGCAATCCCATTTACCACCGGCGTGCTGGTGGGGATTGGTGAGACCCCGATCGAGTTGGTGGAGTCACTGCTCGCTCTGCGTGCGGTCGCACGCGAACACGGACACATCCAAGAGGTCATCGTCCAGAATTTCCGTGCCAAACCTGCCACCGCGATGGCTGGCGCCAACGACCTCGGCGAGCAGGCGTACTTGGCGACCCTGGCCACCGCGCGTGTCCTACTGGGCCCGCGGATTCGGGTGCAAGCTCCCCCCAACCTCAGCGATCCCGATCAACTTGAGCGGCTCCTGGCCGCCGGTGTCGACGACTGGGGTGGCATCAGCCCGATCACAGCTGACCATGTGAACCCAGAGCGGCCCTGGCCGCACATCGACGTCGTTCGCGCCGCCACCGAGGCTGCCGGGTTCGACTTGCGGCCACGGTTGACCGCGCATTCCGAGTACGTGACCGCCCCGCAGTGGATTGACCGCCGCCTGAGCGATCACGTGCAGGCACTGTCCGACCCGGTTGGCTTGGCACGTGCGGATGTCAGGCCGATAGGCCTGCCCTGGCAGCAGGACGTCGACGGTTACGAGCAGTTCGCCGCCCAAGAAGCCGGGGGCCGGGTCGATCTCAACCTCACGATCGATTCCACCGGCCGGTCTGAACAGACCCGCAGCGACTTCGCCTCGGTATACGGCGACTGGGACGAGGTCTCCGCCCGCGCGGGCCGTTCACAGGTCGGAGCAGGTCACCGGATCGACGCCGACGTCCGTGCTGGCCTGCGAATGGCTGAATCGAATCCAGCCGCCTTGGCAGATCCGACCAACGATCGCGTCGCCACCGCGTTGATGTCATGTGACGGCGAGGCGCTCGTGACGCTGGCCGCCATCGCCGATGATCTGCGCGCTCAGATCGTCGGAAACGACGTCACCTACGTGGTCAACCGCAACATCAACTTCACCAACGTCTGCTACACGGGTTGTCGATTCTGCGCCTTTGCCCAGCGCGAATCCGATGCTGATGCCTTCACCCTCAGCTTGGACGAAGTGGGGGACAGGGTCCACGAGGCGTGGGTGGCCGGCGCCACCGAAGTGTGCATGCAGGGCGGCATCCATCCGAGCCTGCCCGGTACGGCCTACTTCGACCTCGCCAGAGCAGTCAAATCTCGGGTGCCGCAGATGCATCTGCATGCGTTCAGTCCGATGGAGATCGTCAATGGCGCGAACCGATCCGGGATGTCGATCCGGGACTGGCTGATCGAGGCGCGCGAGGCAGGGCTGGATTCGATTCCGGGAACCGCCGCCGAGATTTTGGACGACGAGATTCGCTGGGTGTTGACCAAGGGCAAGCTGCCGACAGCCGCTTGGATCGAGGTCGTCTCGACCGCGCATGAGGTGGGCCTACCGAGTAGCTCAACGATGATGTACGGCCACGTGGACGCACCCACGCACTGGGTGGCGCACCTGCGGCTGCTTCGCCAGATTCAGCAGCGAACTGGGGGGTTCACTGAGTTCGTCGGGTTGCCCTTTGTGCATCACAACGCGCCGCTGTATTTGGCGGGCGTGGCGCGGTCAGGTTCGACGATGCGCGACGACATCGCGGTAACCGCGATGTCGAGGCTGATGTTGGCCGACGCCATCGACAACATTCAGGTCTCTTGGGTCAAACTCGGCCCTGCTGGCTGTGCGGAACTGTTGCGAGCCGGCGCCAATGACCTGGGCGGCACCTTGATGGAGGAGACGATTTCCAGGATGGCTGGGTCCGAATTCGGCTCCGCGATGACCGCCGAGGAGCTCGTATCGGTGGCTGGACTCGCGAGTCGACCCGCGAGACAGCGCACTACGACCTACAAGAATGTGGACGACTTGGGGATAACTGTGCGGTTACCGGTGGACGAGGTCATCCATTCGGACCATCTGTAGTGGTCAAACCCGTAAACCATCCCCAGATGTTCCATTCCGCTTGACTCAGGATGCATGTCACTTGTGTAATTCCATTGTTGTCATTCGGACTGCGGGGAAGCGGATCCGGAGGCGGCAGGTACTCGAACCCTCAGGAGGGAAACCGCGGTGGAAGATTTAGATCGAATCCCGTTAGAAGACTTGGAAGAGCTCGGTTGGCAGGAGAAGTCGCTGTGCGCCGAGACTGACCCGGAAGCGTTCTTCCCGGAAAAGGGCGGATCGACGCGCGAGGCCAAGAAGGTCTGCATGGCCTGCGAGGTACGGGTCGAATGCCTCGACTACGCGCTTGAGAACGACGAACGATTTGGAATCTGGGGCGGCCTCAGCGAACGTGAGCGACGCCGCCTGAAGAAACTGACGGCCTAGCCTCAATCGGTCGTGCCGGGCCTTCCCCCTCCTGAGCCCGGGCCGACGCACTTCCCTCCCCAACACTGTGGCCAGTGACGGCTCGCCCGTTGCACGTGCCGCCAGACACGCCGCCCCAAGGCCGACAGTCGGCCGCTGGGGCGGCGTCTCTGCGTTGTGCGTTCGCACGTCATTTCAACCACGTAGGGTGACCGGGTGGAGATTGCGCGTCCGACCCGAAAGTCCCGGGACCGTCGCGGCCGCGGTCTGCGCGGGACGCTGACGTTGTCGACCCTGCCGATTTCCAAGAGCCGCGCTCAGCAATTCGACGAACTCGTCCTGCTGTCCGTCGAGCGGATCCAGCGCGCAATTCCCGAGCTTGACGACGTCGAGGTCATCGTCGAGGAGGTTCCGCCCGGTGCGCGTCGCGACGGATCACCAGATCCGGTGCCCCTGGGCCGTATCCATGCGCCGACCTCGATCCGACCACCGCAACTGATCGTGCACCGTCGGCCGGTCGAGTTCAGGTCCGCTCCGGGAGAGGAGCGCGAGGCGCTGATCCAGGATGTGATTGCTGAGCTTGTCGCCGAGTTGTTCGGGATCGCGCCGCAGCAGGTTGACCCCGACTACAACCCAGGGACCTGAACAGACTCGCCAGGGTGAAGCGAGGGGCCAATGCTGGTTTGTGTCGGCAACCCGCAGTACGGTGCGCACGTGAAGCGACAGCGAGTGTGTTCAAAGCCTTCGTGCACTGGGCAGGCCGTTGCGACGCTCACTTACGTCTACGCGGATTGCACGGCGGTCCTCGGCCCGTTGGCCACCTATGCCGAGCCGCACTGCTACGACCTTTGCCTTAAGCATTCCGAGCGCCTCACCGCGCCGGTTGGGTGGGAGATTCTGCGGCTCGAGCCAGATCCCGACGCGCTCAAGCCCTCCAGCGACGATATTGAGGCTCTGGCCAACGCCGTTCGCGAGGCAGCTCGCCCGCGCGAGGAAGAACAACGGCCAGCAGAAGTGACCAATCATCCAGACACGATTGAGGTCTCCCGACGCGGTCATCTTCGGGTGCTGCGCACGGTCGACTGACCGCTCGCCTAGGCTGTCGGGGATGCCCTCTCTCGACAACGTGATCAAGTCCTATGACGTTCGTGGTCTTGTGCCCGACGAACTCGACACCAATCTGGCCCACGATGTTGGCGCCGCGTTTGTCCGAGTCATCGGCGCTGCGGCCCGAGATGGCGGCGCTGGCGCTGTGGTCGTCGGCCACGACATGCGCCCATCGGGCCCCGACCTTGTCGCCGCTTTCTGTCAAGGCGTGATCGACCAGGGCTGCGATGTGGTTCAGATCGGTCTGTGCTCCACAGATGGCATCTACTTCGCGTCCGGATCGCACAACATGCCCGGTGCCATGTTCACAGCGAGCCACAATCCGGCTGACTACAACGGCATCAAGCTGTGCCGGGCGGGCGCTTCGCCGGTAGGCATCGATACTGGCCTCGCGCAGATCAAGCAGATGATCATCGAGGGAATCCCCGCATTCGATGGTCCCAACGGATACCTGCGCTCGGAAGACATGCTCGACGCGTACGCGATCTATTTGCGGCACCTGGTCGACCTAGAGGATTTGCGACCGTTGAAGGTCGTCATCGACGCTGGCAACGGGATGGGCGGATACACGGCACCGGCAGTACTGGGCCCACTGCCGCTGGAGATCGTGCCGATGTACTTCGAACTTGACGGCACCTTTCCCAATCACGAGGCTAACCCGATCGAACCGGCCAACCTGCGCGACCTGCAAACGGCGGTGGTCAAGCACGGGGCGGATCTAGGGCTGGCATTTGACGGAGACGCCGACCGATGTTTCGTCGTCGACGAGCGAGGCGAGATCGTCGACCCGAGCACGTTGACGGCTCTGATCGCCACGCTGGAGTTGGCTAAGGCGCCGGGTTCGCCGGTCATTCACAACCTGATCACCAGTCGAGCGGTGCCCGAGATCATTGCCGAGCATGGTGGTCGACCGGTGCGCACGCGAGTCGGTCACTCGTACATCAAGGCCACCATGGCCGAAACGGGCGCGGTCTTCGGCGGTGAACACTCCGGCCACTTCTACTTTCGGGACTTCTGGCGGGCCGACTCCGGCATGCTTGCTGCCCTGCACATCCTGTCGTTCCTAGGACACACCCCGGCCGGCACACGGCTGTCCGACGAACTTGCCGAGTACACCCGCTATTGCCGTAGTGGTGAGATCAACACCAGCGTCTTTGACCCACCCGCCGCGATGGTCGCGGTCATGGAGAGTTTTCAGAACCGCGACCAGATCTCCATCGACACCCTCGACGGCGTCACCATCTCCACCCCCGATTGGTGGCTGAACCTGCGACCAAGCAATACCGAGCCGCTACTGCGACTCAACATCGAGGCACACGATTCGGTCCAGCTGGAGCAACTGCGCGACGAGGTGCTGTCGATACTGGCGGCGTTTGCCTCATAGGGTGTCTGCATGACCATAGACGCGAAATTGCTCGATATTCTGGCGTGCCCGGCTGAGCACCACGCCCCAGTCGAGCAGCAGGGTGACTTCCTCGTTTGCACCGAGTGCGGACTTCGATTTCCCATCCGGGACGGCATCCCCGTGATGCTGCTCTCTGAAGCACTGCCAGCAGTTCCGTAAGTGCCCAATGGAACTCAATGACCTGCTGTTAGACGACCCCGAGGGCATGGCCGAGGCCGACACCCGCGAGTTGTTGCCGATCACGGCTAGCGCCGGAGCCAGCATGCGCGCGGCGGCAACCCTGATCGAGCCGTCGCTGTTGGATCGCGTTGTGGATGAGGGGCGGCCACGGTCGATCGTCGTAGTCGGCGGTGGCGGATCACGGGCCGCGGGCGACATCTTGGCCGCCGTCACGGGGTCCGGCTCGCCGGTCTCGGTCGTCTCCGCCGGCGGACCATCGTTGCCGGGGTGGGTCGGTCCGACCGATCTCGTCGCTGCGGTTTCCGCGTCGGGGGGAACCCCGGAGACCCTGTCCGTGGCCGCCGAAGCTGTTCGACGTGGCTGTGGGCTGCTCGCGGTATGTCCACCAAACACGGCGTTGTCGCAAATCACGGATCAGACTCGGGCGGCTTTGCGTTTCGATGTTGGGAAGCCACCGCTGGGGACCAACTGGCGTGCCCGCAGCTTGCTCTGGAGCTTGGCGACCCCGTTGCTGCTTGTCGGAGGGGCACTCGGTTTGGTCGATGATGCCCCCGGTGCGGTGAAACGTGCCGCCGATCAACTCGATGACGTCGCCGACCGGTGTGCGCCATCGCGGGACACCATGAACAACCAGGCCAAACGCTGGGCAATCGACGTCGCGATGTCCCTGCCGGTGCTGTGGGGCACCGGTGACGTCGGATCGGTGGCCGCGCGCCGCTTTGGCCGACAGCTCATCGAGAACACCGGCGTGCCGGTAGTAACCGGTGCGTTGCCCGAGGCCGCGCGCACTCAGTCGGCACTGTTGGCCGGGCCGATGGCTGGGCGGGTCGAGGCCGATGACATCTTCCGCGATCGGGTGGATGAGCCTGAGCCCACGGCGAGGCTACGGCTGGTGCTGCTGCGTGATGCCGACGAACACCCGGGTACCGCTGCCTTGGCTGATGCCGCCCTCGACGTTGCCCGCACCCGTGGCGTCCCGGTATTGACGATGGCCGCCCAACCAGGTCACCCCTTGGAGCGCCTGGTCTCGCTCATCGGACCAACCGATTTCGCCAGCGTCTACGCCGCGATCGCCCTCGGCATCGATCCAATGGCAAGCACCAACGAGCTCGATGGACGGGTTCTGCGCAGCTAGCTCTTGGGCTCGCGGGAGTCTCGGTCAGGCCGCTGGCTGCGTGCGACGTCGTTCCACCGGCCACATGCGCTGGTTCCCCGCTAGCCTTGCGTCGCGTTGGGCAAGGAACCCACCTGACCGCTGGGAGGAACGATGCATCGAATTGCCGGCCACCTGCAGACGTATGCCTGGGGGGTGCCCGGCGGCCTCCGCGAATGGCAGAGCGGCGCTGAAATCGCATCGGCTGACCCACAGCGTCCGGAGGCGGAGTTGTGGTTCGGCGCTCACCCCAATGGCGCGTCGGCCCTGCTGGACTCAGAGCGCAACGAGACTCTGCGAGACGCCGTTGACCCCGATGAGGCGCCGGTGTTGGTCAAGCTGCTTGCGGCAGCCCATCCACTGTCGATTCAAATCCATCCCTCGGCGGATCTGGCTGAACAGATCTTCGCCGCCCAGCAGGCCCCCGACATGCCAACGTTGCTGGCAGACACCTTGGCCAAGACCGAGATGCTGATCGCGTTGCGGCCATTCTCGGCGCTGCAGGGCCTGCGGGACGCTGACCTCGCGGAGGCGATCCTGTCGGCAGTGGGTGGACCAGCGATGACGGCGGGCAACTTGCTTGCTGCTGGGAACCCGGCGGGAGCGATCCGTGCGTTGCTGGCCATCCCCACCGAACAGTTGCCCGACCTCACAGCGAGCCTGCCGACGGCAGCCCAGGCGGCCGGGCTGAACCCCGGCGGCGTGAAGGCGCTCGAGTTGGTCGCCGATGACTACCCAGGTGACCCCGGTGTGTTGGTTGCCGCCCTGCTCGATCACCAGGTCCTGTCGGCCGGCGAGGCGGTTTACGTGCCAGCGGGTGTCGTGCACGCCTACGTTCAGGGAACCGGGGTGGAGGTAATGACGTCCAGCGACAACGTGCTTCGGCTGGGGTTGACGCCCAAGGTGGTCGCCGTTGATGAGGCACTTGCAGCACTCGACCCGACCCTGCAGCCAGTGCGGCTGTCACCTGAACCCACTGCCACCGCTGACGGTGGGACGACCATGACCTACGCCCCAGTGGGTGCGCCCTTTGCCGTCCAGCGGATAAGTGGCGGGACGGTGTCAGCCCCCAGCGGTCGGTACCGGCTGGTGCTCGCCGTCGACGGCGCATGCGATGTCACCTGCGGCGAGCAGGCGTTCGTGCTGGAACGAGGCCAGGCCGCGACCGTGCTGGCTGGGGAGCCAGCCGTCGAGATTGTCACCGCCGGTACCGCCTTC